>CAMYLL010000087.1 GCA_947259235.1 uncultured Pseudodesulfovibrio sp.
ATTATCTGGCCAAGGACGTCATGGAACTTGTCGAGAACGGTCCCATGTCGCCGACCCTGGCCGACGGCATCGACGACCTGACCGGGTTCTACAAGGACGTTTGCCACGTGCAGGCCGCCCGCGCCGCTGGCGAAGTGGCCCGCATCTGTACCGAACTGGTTTACGGGTATAACGACTGCAAGTGCAGCGCTCCCGACGGCCAGCTGGGCGACCAGTCCAAGTGCTCACGCGATGAACTGGTTCAGTTCCGTGAGCTCAAGGCCAAGGTGGACATGTGCATGGCCGGTTCGCGCAAGGCCAGGGATCGAGCGGGCAACGCTCTGACCGAGGTCATGATTCCCGAGGCCCTGGACTACCCCATCGGCTAAAAAATGAGAGCTATCCTGGGGGGAACCTTTTCAAAAAGGGTTTCCCTCAGGTCTTTTCCCGGTAGTCTTTTGTTCCATTGCCGCCATGAAGACAGGGGGCGGCGAAAAGTGATACGAAGGCGCTCAAGGGGCCGCAGCGGATGCGTCCTGAGTGAATTGATATGATACGCCGTGACCGGACCGCTTGAACTGAGACGGTGGTACGGCGATGTTTTCGCCACAATGATTCGGCGGGTTCGGGCAGTCTTTTTCAGGAGACTTTCCGGTCGCTGGAGGCAACCATTGGAGACACCAATGAGCGATACGACAGATACCCCCGAAGTTCCCCGTGCCGAGATGGAGGCCGATATCGTCTGTGTCGGGTTCGGCCCTGCGGCGGGCGGGTTCCTGACCACGTTGACGCGCGGTCTGATGAACGAGGACGGAACCCCCGTGGCCGAGAGCGCGGTCGTGCCCGGCATGCCGCCGCAGGTGATCTGTTACGAGCGCGCTGATGATATCGGGTTCGGCGTGTCCGGCGTGGTAACCAAGGGGCGCGCTCTTAGGGCGTCCTTTCCAGACCTGGATCTGTCCCAGATTCCAATGGCCCACGAGGTGACCGACGAGAAGGTCCTTTACCTGCGCGACCCGGTGGGCGCGAGCCGCAGGCCTGCCGTGTTCAAGCTGGCGGACAAGGCCCTTGGGCGATGGATGGAAGACGACGCCTTCGAGCTGCCCTATGTCCCGCCGTTTCTTCAGAAGCACCCGGGCATGGTTTTTTCAATCGGCCAGCTCAACCAGTGGGTGGGCGGCAACCTGATGGGCACGGGCATGGCCCAGATATGGCCCGGCAGTCCGGTGGCCGAGCCGCTCATGGACGGCAGGGCCGTCACGGGCGTGCGCATGGCCGACCAGGGTGTGGAAAAGAATGGGACGCCCGGTCCCGGCTACATGCCCGGCATGGACATGAAGGCCGCCCTGACCGTGGTGGCCGACGGCCCAGTGGGGCCTGTGGGCCAGCACCTGGACCGCGCTCTGGGACTGCCCGAGGGCAAGCACCAGCGCGAGTGGGCCGTGGGCATGAAGTGCGTGGTCGATCTGCCCGAGGGGTGCGACTGGCAGGCGGGGACGGTGCTGCACACCATCGGCTACCCCGAGCCCGAGATTTTCGGTTTTCTCTATGTCTATCCCGGCAACGTGGCGTCCCTTGGCATCTTTGTGCCTTCGTGGTTCGGCAACCCGGTGCGCACCGCCTATCGCTACATGCAGCACTGGATGCAGCATCCCTATCTCTGGAAGCGGCTCCAGGGCGGCACCATGCGCTCCGGGGGCGCGAAATCCCTTCAGGAATCGGGCAGGCGCGGCGCGCCTTTCCTGTGCGGCGACGGGTTCGCCCGCATCGGCGAGGGGTCCGGCTCCACCAATGTGCTCACCGGCTCCGGCGTTGACGAGGCGTGGGCCACTGGGGTGATGCTCGGCGAGTCCGTGCTCGAACTCATGAAGGAAGGCAAGCCGTACACCAGGGAAACTCTCGAAGCCACCTACGTGGCCAGACGCCGCGCCTCCTGGGTGGAAGAGGAAGCGAAGGTGGCGGAGAAATCTCGCGACGGGTTCGTCTCGTCCGTGGTCAAGGGGTTCATCGGCATGGGCCTCACCGGCCTGACCAACGGGCTGATAAACATGCCCGGCTCGCCAATAAAGCCCCAGGACCGCATCCCCACCATCGAGGAATATTACAAGGGCTACATCGCCGAGGGCGAGGTCCTGGAGATTCGTGCGGAGTGTGCCAGAAAGGGCACGTCCCTACACGACGCGCTCATGGACCGCGTGGGCTGGCCGCAGATTCCCCTGGACGGCACGCTGCTCGTCTCGCATCAGGACGCGCTGCTCATGGGCGGCAAGGTCCAGGCCGCGCCGGGCTACGGCGACCATGTCCGGTTCGCGGACCCTTACACCTGTGAGGCGTGTCGGGAGCGGGTCTGCATTGAGGCGTGCTCCGGCCAGGCCATTTATACCAATCCCGAAGGCGGCGCTCCGCTCTTTGATCGTGAAAAATGCGTGCACTGCGGTGCGTGCATGTGGAATTGCAGCAAGTCCGACCTCAAGGACTCGGAGCGTACCAATGTGTGCTTCCGGGCAGGTTCCGGCGGGCTGCATTCCGTCGAGAATTAGGCTATACGCACATGGTCGCGCCGTGGAGGCGGGACCTTACGTCACCGCAGGGAGCGGGGCGGTTGATCCGCCCTCCGGCCATGCGTGATTGCAACAGTCAGCGAGGCGGCCCCGCCGAGGCCCGGCCGCCGGATACATACCAAGGAGTTATTGAATGAGTGAATTTCACATCGTGGTCTGCGGCAGCATAGTGCCCGACCCGCTGCAAACCCTCGCGCCCGTCGAGGCCCCCACCGGCTGGTCGCTCAAGAACGAGATGATGCTTCCCGCCGTGCTCGACCCCTGGGCGGGGCACGCCCTCTACGAGGCCGCCAATCTGGCGAAGAAACATCCCGGCAGCCGGGTCTGGCTCGTGAGCCTGGCTCCCAAGGCCAAGCTCCAGCAGGTGATGATGGCCGTCTCCCAGAAGGCGCCCTTCGAGCTGGTGGTGGCGGACGGCTCCGCTTCCGGCTTCACCGATAGCCATGAGACCGCCCGCGTGCTGGCCGAGACCATCAAGGGAATCGCCGGGCTGGAGACGTCCAAGATGCTGCTCTTCGGCGGCTGGCAGTCCGCCTCGCGCGGGTCCGGCGCGGTCATGCAGATGGTGGGCGAGATGCTCGGCGTGAGCGAGCAGTTCCAGGGCGTGGACAAGCTGACGGTCCACGACGACGGGGCCATTGAGGTCAAGGAACGCATCGAGGGCGGGTCCTATCAGAACTCGCTGGTTGACGGCGCGCCCGCCGTCTTCGGTTGGGCCACGGGCGAGCTGCCCGAGCCGCCGAACAATCCGCAGATCGGCATGCAGAACATGCAGAAGAACATGCCCGCCCTGATGCAGGCCAAACCCGCCGACCTGTCCGGTACGACCATGAAGCTCGCTTCCGTGGCCGTGCCCCAGCAGCGCCGCGAGACGCGCGTGGTCAAGGACGCCCCGGTGGATGAGATGGCCAGAGAAATCGTCGAATGGCTCAAGTCGTAGCGAAGGAAAGTCTGATATGAGTAAAGTTCTTTATCTTGCACATACCGAATGTGACGGAACCCTGCACAAGTCCGCCCTTGAGACGTTGACTGCGGCCAAGGCGCTTGCCGAGGGCCTTGGCGGCGAACTGGCCGTGGGCATCATCGGCGCGGACGTGGCCGCTGCCGCCGACTCCGTGGCCGGGTGCGGCGCGAAGATCTATGGCGTTTCCGGCCCTGATTTTGCCGATGCGCGCTATGCGTCCGATCTGGCCGCTGCCGAGGCCGTGGCCACGGCGTGTGGCGCCGAGATCGTCGTGGCCCCGGCCACCTCGCGCTTCAGCCGCGCCCTGCCGGGCCTGGCCGTGCGTCTTGGCGGCCGCGTGGACACGCACCTTTCGGGCCTTGCCGTGGCCGATGGCCAGCCTGTGGCCCGCCGTTGGTTCTATCGCCAGCGCATGGAGGGGACCCTGACCCGCAGCGAGCGGCCGTGGGTGCTGACCCTTGATTCCGGCATCGCCGAGCCCTTTGCGGGCGCGGGCAGCGCCGAGGTGGAGGCGCTGACCGTGGACGTCTCCGGCGTGCGCACCAAGGTGGCGGGCCTGGAGTGCCCGTCCGAAGACCAGCAGACCATCCGCCCGGATGCACGCGTGCTCCTGGTGGCCGGTGCTGGTTGGACCAAGAAGCAGGCCGACGGCGCGGTCCATGTGGACGTGGCCGAAGAGACCATCCTCAATTTCCTCAACGCCACGAAAAGTTCCCTCGGTTCGTCCAAGTCCCTGGTGGATATCTCGGGCGAGGGCAACGCGGTCATCTCCTTTCTGACGCACATGCATCAGGTCGGCCAGACCGGCGCCTCGCCGCGTCATGCCAAGGGGCTTTCCACCTGCTGCCACGGCGAGGAACCTCATGTGGTCGGCTGGCGGTTCATCAGCGAACGCCGCGCCATCAACACCGACGCGGGGTGCGGCTGGGCCCAGGGCAAGTGCGACGTCCTCTATGTGGGCGACGCCTTCGAGATAATGAAAAAAGTCAACGAAATGCTCGGCTAGCCTGCCGGGCGCTCCGGAAAGATTCAGGGTCGCTCCAAAGACGGGGCGGCCCTTTTTGCGTTTCGAAATCAGGGGTCAGGTCGTGATGCGATCCTTCATGTGGCGGGCGACGCATTGCAGGAGCGAGACCTTGCTCACAGGCTTTGCGAGATAGTCCGTGCAGCCGGAGGCGAGACTCTGGGTCTGGTCTTCCCGGAAGGCGTTGGCCGTCACCGCGATGATCGGGGTGGCCGCCATGGCGCGTTCCTGTTCCATGGCCCGTATCCGCCGGGTGGCTTCGTAGCCGTCCATTTCCGGCATCTGGATATCCATGAGCACCATATCGTATTGGCCGGAGGCGAACATGTCCACGGCCTCGACTCCGTTGGCGGCAAAGTCCAGACGGCAAGCGGTGTTTCTGAAATAGAGTTCGATGAGGGCCTGGTTGCTGTCAGAGTCCTCTGCCACCAGGATCGAGCATTCCCGCTCGGACAGCAGGCCGGTTAGCGCATCAACGCTGGTCGTAGGACGCGACGCGGGGACGGGCCGACGCTGTTCCACGGGAAAGTCGAGGGTGAAGGAAAACTGTGCCCCCTGACCCGGGGCGCTTTGAACCCGGATGGCTCCGCCCATAAGCTCCACCAGCCTGCGCGAGATCGCCAGGCCGAGGCCGGTTCCGCCGTATTGTCGCGTGGTGGACGTGTCGGCCTGGGTGAAGCGCAGGAATATCTGCTCCTGCGCTTCGGGCGGGATGCCTATGCCCGTGTCCGAGACCGTGAAGGTCAGACGGCCTGGCGGCGCGTTTCTGACAGGCTCGATAGTCAGGCGGACATTGCCCTGGCTGGTGAATTTCACACCGTTGTCGATGAGGTTCACCAGTACCTGGCGCAGGTGAATCGGGTCGCCCACGAACCGCTCGGGTGTATCCGGGGCCAGTTCGAAGTGCAGTTCAAGCCCTTTTTGTCGGGCGCGTTCGGCCACGATCTCGCGTGTGCGGTCAAGGAACTCGTCCATGTCGATGGGCACGGCTTCGAGCTGCATCTCGCCCGCCTCGATCTTGGAGAGATCAAGGACGTCGTTGATTATTCCAAGGAGCATCTCGCCTGAGGATTGCAGCACTTCGGTGTACTGCCTCTGGTTCTTCGTCTGTTCCGATTCAAGCAGGAGGTTGGCCATGCCGATGATGGCGTTCATGGGGGTACGAATCTCGTGGCTCATGCCAGCAAGAAACTCGCTCTTGGCCCGGTCGGCGGATTCCGCGCGTTCCTTGGCGAGGGCCAGTTCGCGCTCCGTCTCCCGGCGCACGCGCACCTCGGATTCCAAAGCTTTGTTGGTGCTCTGCATCTCCTGGCTCTGTTGCGCCAGCTCTACCATCAGCGAGCCGGAGCGTTCCACAGCGCTGCGGATGGAGTCGAGTTCCTTGAGTCGTGCCGGGGGCAGATTCGGGTTTTTTTCACCTGCGGCGATTTTTTCAAGCCCCTGGACGTAGCGCAGGATGGGCAGGACGATGTCTCGCTGGGCAAAGTAGAGAAGTATTCCAAGGCCCAGGATCAGGGTTCCCATGGCCAGCGCTCCGGTGCTGATGACGTCGTCGGCCAGGCCTGCGATTGAGGTGAAGCGTTCCTCGGCGGTGATGGCGGAATTGATGGAGAGGTTGTCGGCCATCTGTTCCAGGGATTCGTTCACGCCACGCCAGAGCGTCGTGCAGGTTTCACCGATGGCAAGGGAGTCCTCGCGCAGTTGGAAGAACTCCCGGGCCGCCTGAAGGGCGTTGGCAGCCTGGGGCGGCACTGGTTCCGCCTGGGCCTGGGTCGTGAACTGCTGGCGCAACGCCGTGATCTCCTTACGGGTGGATGCCAGGTCCGCCCGGAAGAGCAGCTCGCCCAGCTCCCTGCCGTGGCGAAGACCGGCCAGCCCCTGGGCTCCTTCGCTTGCCGGGGCAAACTGTCTGAGCACCGCCTGACTGCGCAGGTCGAACTCCGTCTGTTGGTCCCGCAGTTGGGATATCTTGTCGATGTCCCTGAACGCGTTGATTACCTGGTGATTGATTCGCTCGTCATTTTCGAAGACCGAATCCTGGGAGAGGATGTGGGCGGCCAGTTTGAACTGGCGTCTGATTCGCTCGTCCTTCGATCGGTAGACCGTCTCGGCGAAGCGGCCGAGGCGTTCGAGGTTCACGGCGGTTCGCTGGCGGTCGAGGATGACGGGCAGCACGTCGTCGCGGGTGGCCGTGGCTGTTGTTGAGATGTCCGTCAATGAGCGGTGGATGACGAGTCCGATGATCAGGAGGCAGATGAGGGCCAGCAGGATGTAGGCCGCCACGGTGGGCACCAGTCCGGGCTTCATCCTCTGGTTTTCCGCCTGAGTGTCGTGTCTGGTATCCATGCTTTGGTGTGGTTTGCAGGGTTTGGTCTCAGTGCGGGGCTGGGTGTTGCTCTTGTCCGTGCCATCGTGTGCGGGAGTTTCAGCCGGTCGGCACGGCGCGCATATATAATGAAGTATACAAGCGTTTTTGTCAGAAGGTCAACTGCCGCCAGCCGTCTTTGAGCATTTGCGTGACCGGTTGGCCGACGTAGAGAACCTCGATGCCCAACTCCTCAAGGCTGGGGGAGACGCCATAGTTGTCGGCACAGGCGCGGCAGGCCCAGATCTCAACGCCGTCGTCGAGCATGGCACCAAGTTTGTCGCGGATCGCAGTGTCCTCGGCGGCCAGTCGTGCCGAAGGTCCCCATATGATCAGCCGGACGCGTCCCCACCATTGCTTCAGACGGGCGTTGTGGGCGTACATGAAGGCGAGATTGTGGGCGACCTCAGGGTCGGCCGAGCTCCAGATGATGACGATTGACTGGTCGACTGGTGTCTTGGGCATTGTCGTTTCCTCAGGGTTGGCGGTGAAGGGACAGGGTGGGCCTCGTCGCTGGCGTCAGGGGCTGTGGGGCGGCGGGTGAGGTTGCAGGGTGAGCAGAGCCCACCAGGCATCACGGGGCAACAGTCCATAGTCGCACTCTCGGCATGTCGGCAATGGAGTCGGTCCGAGGTGGGCCGTTAGCGAAGTGCGCGTACAGGGCGGCCGTTAGCCGTTGCCCATGATTCGTTCGATCTCATCATCCAGGTCTTCGATGCTCATGGGCTTTGCCACGTACCCATCCATGCCCGAATGGAGGAACTTCTCCCGGTCATCCAGCATTGCGTAGGCCGTCAGGGCGATGATGGGGATGGTGGAGTTGCGGCCAATGACCTTGGAATGTTTGATGGCCCGGGTGGTCGCGATGCCGTCCATGTCCGGCATTTGGATGTCCATAAGAATGCAGTCGAACTCGTGGTGTTCGAGCATTTGCAGCGCCTCGGCGCCGCTGCGCGCGGCCATGGGACGGTGGTTCAGTTTTTCCAGAAAACGTTGGGCTGTCAAGCGGTTGATCGCTTCGTCTTCGACGATGAGGATAGAGAATGACCGCTTCCCGACATTGGTCTGCGGGCGGGCTTGCGGAGCAGGGACGTGGAGCCCGTCATGGGCGTGGACCACAGAGGAAAAGAAAATCAGGGTCCCCTGGCCCGGCTGGCTGTCTATGCAGACAGTACCGCCGAGCAGGGCAACGAGACGACTGACTATGGGCAGTCCGAGTCCGACTCCGCCATATCTTCTGGAGTAGGACCCGTTTACCTGGGTGAAGGGGGCGAAGACCTGAGCCAGATGGGCTGGCGGAATGCCGATACCCGTATCTTCGACCTCGCACAGCAGGATCAGGTCGCCGGGGCTTCTTTGATCCGGGATGCCGGAGATGGTCACGTGGACATAGCCGTCATTGGTGAACTTGAGGGCGTTGCCAACGAGGTTGAAGAATATCTGGCGCAACTTGCTCTGGTCCGCGCAGAGGTCTTTGGGGATGGTCGGGTCGATGGCGAAGGTCAGCTCCACGCCGCTGTTTTCCACCTGGGTCTTGAAGACCCGCATGACCGTGTCCGCCAGTAGCGGCAGGCTGAGTCCCTCCTGGCAGACCTGCACGGCGTTGGCCTCGATCTGGGAGAGGCTGAGCACGTCGTTGAGGATGGCTAGGAGATTGCGCCCGGAAGTCTCGGCGGTGGATACGTATTCGGATTGATCCGGGGTCAGGTCCTGGTCGCGCAGCAGTCGCAGCATGCCGAGGATGCCGTTGAGCGGCGTGCGTATCTCGTGACTCATGTTGGCCAGGAACTGACTCTTTGCAACATTGGCGGATTCGGCCACCTCCTTGGCGGCTTCAAGAGTTTCCTCGGTGGCGCGGCGGTCGGTGAGGTCTATCTGGACGCCCAGGGCGCGCAGGGGAGCGCCGGAGGCGTCGCGTCGAAAGACGCGCCCCCTTGCGAGAATCCATTTCCAGCTGTTGTCCGCTGT
>CAMYLL010000088.1 GCA_947259235.1 uncultured Pseudodesulfovibrio sp.
CTGCATGCCGAAAACGCAGGCCTGCGGTACGTCATGGACGACATCGTCAGTTCCACGTCAAAAGCCCAGACCATCCCGGTCTATACTCGCGCAACCATCAGGGCCAGGTAACTCGATTCGACGAGCCGCTGCCTCTCCACCTCACACAGGGTAATACCGTATGACGCCTGAGATTGTACTTGTCATGGCCGTGCTGGCCTTTGCCGTCCTTTTGTTCATCTTCGAATGGGTCCGCGTGGACGTGGTCGGGATCATCATGATGGTCCTGCTTCCGCTCCTGGGCCTGGTAACACCAAAGCAGGCCATCAGCGGCCTGAGCAGCAACGCTGTGGTTTCCATCATTGCGGTCATCATCATCGGCGCCGGTCTGGACAAAACAGGCGTCATGAACACCATGGCCCGGCTGATTCTCCGGTTTGCCGGGAAAAGCGAAACCCGGATCATGACCCTCATCGCCGGAACCGTGGCCGGCATATCCGGATTCATGCAGAATATCGGCGCGGCCGCGCTGTTTCTCCCGGCCGCGAGGCGCATCGGCAACCAGACCGGCGTCCCGGTCAGCCGTCTGCTCATGCCCATGGGTTTTTGCGCCATCATCGGCGGCTGTCTAACGCTGGTCGGTTCCAGCCCGCTTATCCTTCTCAATGATCTCATGGTCGTTGGAGGCAAGCATTACGACTCCTTCGGCCTGTTCGGCGTCACGCCTATCGGCCTGCTGCTTGTAGCCGCCGCGCTTGTCTACTTCATCATCTTCGGCCGGTTCATCCTCCCCGGCAAAAATGAGCAAGACGCCACCGGACCCATGTCCACAATCCTGGCTGACACATACGGCGGCATCGGCTCCCTCTATGAGCTGCACGTACCGGAGACATGGACCAACGACCAGGAGCTCAAGGCCCTGGAACTGCGACCCATCTATTTCTCCACAGTGGTCGCCATCGCCAGGGACAACGGGAAAAAACATCTCTTCGCCCCCGGAGCGGATGAAACGATCATGCCGGGCGATCACATGGTGGTGGTCGGTCCGCAGGAATTCGTCGCCCATATGGCGGAGAACCACGGCTGGACACTGCAACCGGAGCTGTCCTCCTTTGCCGAGGAGCTTTCGCCCAACAACGCGGGCATCATGGAAGGCATCGTCACGCCGCGTTCCGAGCTTGCCGGGCACACCCTGGCCGACCTTCGCATCCGCGACAGGTTCCAGGTCTCGCCGCTGGCCATCTTTCGCGGCGAGAAGGTTTTTGTCAGCGGGCTGACAAGCATCCGCATCGAGTCCGGCGACGCACTGCTCCTGCACGGCCGCTGGGAAATGTTCCACCTGCTCAAGGACAAGCCCGACCTGGTCTTCACCGAGACCGTCAAGGGCGAGCTGCTCAAGCCGGAAAAAGCGAAGATAGCCCTCATGTGGCTCGCCGTCTCGCTGGTCATGATCCTCGGCTTTCATGTCCAGCTCTCCATCGCCCTGCTCACCGGCGCGCTGGGCATGATCCTGACCAAGGTGCTGACCATCGACGAGGCCTACCTCTCGGTGGACTGGATGACGGTTTTCCTGCTGGGCGGGCTCATCCCCCTGGGTATGGCCGTCGAGAACACCGGAGCCGCCAAGGAGATTGCCGACACCATCATGGCGACCCTCGGGACCCCGAGCACCCTGGTGCTGCTCTCGGTCATCGCCGCGCTCACCTCGTTCTTCACTCTGGTGGCCTCCAACGTCGGTGCCACCGTGCTGCTGGTCCCTCTCTCCATGAACATGGCGCTCAACGCCGGAGTCGATCCCAGGATCGCCGCCCTGACCGTGGCCGTGGCCGCATCGAACACCTTTGTCCTGCCCACCCACCAGGTCAACGCGCTCATCATGCGCCCCGGCGGCTACAAGACCATCGACTATGTCCGGGCCGGAGCGGGCATGACCGTCCTGTACATGGTGGTCATGATCAGCGCACTGATGCTTCTCTATTAACCATGCCGTGCGACGAACCGGCGGGCGGGCTGCCACCTGCCCGCCGGTCCGCCGCCAACCTGAGCCGCGATCAAAAGACAACCACTCCTGATCAAACTCTCAGGAATGAGGTCTTTCCAAAACCCGCTCCCCATATCAGCAACCCTTACAACCCGCGAAAAGACAGCCGCCACACAACGGCGGCGCTTTTGGCTGTGTGATGACGATTACACGTTCACGCAACAAGGAGACAAACCGATGCGTCCCTCGATCAAGCAAACACTCACCGCCAACTTCCTGGGCGCCGCCCCCGGGTGGTACAAGGCCGCCATCCTGGGCTTTCTCATCCTCAACCCGGTGGTGCTCTTCACGGCCGGGTCATTTGCCGCAGGATGGCTTCTCATCGCGGAATTCATTTTCACCCTGGCCATGGCGCTGAAGTGCTACCCCCTGCCTGCCGGTGGCCTGCTGGCAATCGAGGCCGTGGCCCTGCACATGACCTCCACAGAGACCGTCTACCACGAGGCGATCAAGAACTTCGAGGTCATCCTGCTCCTGATCTTCATGGTCGCAGGCATCTATTTCATGAAGGAATTCCTGCAGTTCACCTTCACCAGGATTCTGGTGAAGGTCCGCTCAAAGATCGTCATCTCCCTGCTCTTCTGCATGGCCGGAGCCTTTCTTTCCGCGTTCCTCGACGCCCTCACCGTCACCGCCGTGATCATCGCCGTGGCCTACGGCTTCTACAACGTCTACCACCGGTTCGCCTCGGGCAAGTCCTTGCAGTCCGAGCACGACCTTTCAAGCGACGGCGAGATCAAGGACATGAACCGCGCAGACCTCGTCGAGTTTCGCGCCTTTTTGCGCAACCTGATGATGCACGGCGCGGTGGGCACGGCCCTTGGCGGCGTCTGCACCCTGGTGGGCGAGCCGCAGAACCTCCTCATCGGCAGTGAACTCGGCTGGCATTTTGTCCCCTTCCTGATCAAGGTCCTGCCCGTGTCCATGCCGGTTCTGGCCGTCGGTCTTCTGACCTGCGTCGGAGTGGAGCGGTTTCACCTCTTCGGATACGGCGCCACGCTGCCCGGGAACATCCGCTCCCACCTGCTTGAAACAGCCATGGAGATGGAAGAGAAACAGGGTGTCGCAGGCAAGGTCCGGCTCGTCATCCAGGCACTGACCGGCGTCTGGCTCGTCACCGCGCTGGCCTTTCACCTGGCCGCCGTCGGTCTCGTGGGCCTCTCGGTCATCATTTTGCTGACCTCCCTCAACGGCATCATCGAGGAGCACAGGCTGGGCAAGGCCTTCGAGGAAGCCCTCCCTTTCACCGCACTGCTGGTGGTCTTCTTTGCCGTGGTGGCCGTCATCCACGACCAGGAACTCTTCGCGCCCATCATCAACTATGTCCTGAGCCTCCAGGGGCACTCCCAGTTGGCCGCCTACTACATCGCCAACGGACTGCTCTCCTCCATCTCCGACAACGTGTTCGTGGCCACGGTGTACATCTCGGAGACCAAGATTCACTTCGTCCATCTCCTCGATGCGGTCCCCGGCATCGGCATGACGGGGCAGGCACTGATGGACAAGCTGACCGATCCGCACACGAGCTATGTCCAGGCCGTGGCCGGGATGCCCGCCGCCACCCAGGAACAGGTCATCGCCCTGATGAACCACCTGGACAAGCTGGCCGTGGCCATCAATACCGGAACCAACATCCCCAGCGTCGCCACCCCCAACGGCCAGGCCGCATTTCTCTTCCTGCTGACCTCGGCCCTTGCCCCGGTCATCCGGCTCTCCTACGGCCGCATGGTGATGCTCGCCCTGCCCTACACCATCACCATGTCCCTGACCGGACTGGCGGCGGTGTACTACCTGCTCTGATCCAACCAACCACACTGCCAATAAAAACACCCCCGAGGGACATGGTCCTTCGGGGGTGTCGTTTGTTTCAGGCTGGCCGACTGCTAGTCGTCGAGCTGGATGTCCTTGCCCGAAAGCACGCGGTTCATGTTGCGCACGGCGCACATCTTGCCGCACATGGTGCAGGAATCCTCATGCTCCGGCTTGGATGATTCGCGGTATTCCTGAGGCCTGACCGGGTCCATGGCCAGATCGAACATCCCCTTCCAGTCCAACGCGGCGCGCGCTTTGCTCATGGAATCGTCCCAATCACGAGCGCCGGGGTATCCCTTGGCCACGTCGGCGGCATGGGCCGCGATGCGGGTGGCGATGATGCCTTCCTTCATGTCCTCCATGGTGGGCAGGCGCAGATGCTCGGCCGGGGTGACGTAGCACAGGAAATCCGCGCCGGACATGCCTGCGATGGCTCCGCCGATGGCCGCGGTGATGTGGTCGTAGCCCGGAGCCACATCGGTGACCAGCGGACCCAGGACGTAGAACGGCGCACCGTGGCACAGCCGCTTTTCGATCATCATGTTGCCGGGAATCTCGTTCATGGCCATGTGTCCAGGTCCCTCGATCATAACCTGGACGTTGCGCTCCCAGGCGCGCTTGGTCAGCTCGCCCAGGGTGATCAGCTCCTCCACCTGGCTCGCATCCGTGGCATCGTGCAGGCAGCCGGGACGGCAGCCGTCGCCCAGGCTCAGGGTGACGTCGTACTCCTCGCAGATATCAAGCAGACGATCGAAATGCTCGTAGAAGGGGTTCTCGGCCTGATTGATCTCCATCCAGGTGAAGAGCAGCGACCCGCCGCGCGAGACGATGTTGGTCAGCCTGCCGCCCTGCTTGACCTTCTCCGCCGTATGGCGGTTGAGCCCGCAGTGGATGGTCAGGAAGTCCACACCGTCCTCGACGTGCTTTTTGACCACGTCGAAGAACTCGTCCACGGTGATGTCCTGCAGATTCTTGTCGTAGAAACCGACGGCGTCATAGATGGGCACGGTTCCGATCATGGCCGGGGACATCTCGACCAAGCGCTGGCGAAACTCCTGGGTCTTGCCGTAGCAGCTCAGGTCCATGATCGCCTCGGCCTTGAGATCAAGGGCGGTGCGGACCTTGTCCAGCTCCGGCTCGATGGCGCAGCAGTCCTTGGAAATGCCGAGGTTGACGTTGATCTTGATGCGCATGCCCTCGCCCACGCCCTCGGGGTCGAGGCTCGTATGCTTCTTGTTGGCCGGGATGATGACCGTCCCCCGGGCCATGCGCTCCATCAGGTCTTCGACGCGCATGTTTTCCTTACGGGCCACGGTCTCCATCTGGGGGGTGACTATGCCCTTGCGAGCCGCATCCATCTGTGTGGTATATTTCATAATCTACTCCTTGGCCGACTGCATGGCTCCACGCAGTCCGCTGATTGCGAGACCGATGTCGTCAGCCTCAACTATTTCCGTTATCACAGCCACGCAGCCAGCGCCCTTGCGTACCACGTCGGCTACATTGCTCTGCTTGATTCCGCCTATGGCCACGAAAGGGATATCCACATTCTTGGCCACGTATTCGAGATATTCGAGCCCCACGGGGTCGCAGACGTCCTCCTTGGTAAAGGTGCGATAGATCGGCCCGACGCCTATGTAGTCCGCACCACGACTGACGGCTTCCCTGGCCTCCTGGGGCGAATGGGTGGAGAGGCCGATGGCCATCTTCTCGCCAACCAGCCGCCTCACGGCCTCAACGGGCAGGTCTTCCTGGCCGATATGCACGCCGTCCGCCTTGACCAGCATGGCAAGGTCTATGTCATCGTTGACCACGAAGGCGGCTCCGGCCTCCAGTGTCATTCTGCGGATTTCAAGGCACTCTGCATACTTGAGGCCCATCTTCTTATCCTTCTCACGGTACTGGATGAGCCGGATGCCGTTGTCGAGCATGGTCCGCACCACCTCGATGTTGCTGCGGCCGCGAGAGAACTTCTCGGCGGTCAGGCAGTAGATATCCGTATCCAGTATGGACTGCCGGGTGATTTCGCGTTCACTCATCTATTCGCCTCCTTCCCTGGCGTATTTGTTCAGGTAATGGCTGAGCACCACATCCGCCTGCTTGGCGGCGGCAACGGCGACCTTCGGAGCCAGCGGGGGATGCTCCATGGAACACTCGGTCTCCATGTCACCGATCAGGTAGAAATTTTCACGGACCCGACGGGTGACGACGGTGTCAGAATCCCCGGCTCCGCCGATACCCGAAGCCGCGACCACGAGAGCCTGCGTCGAGAGGAACGTCTCAACCAGGGCGCGCTTGAAGAGCGGTTCGTCCAACGCTTCCACCACCACGTCGCACCCCATGAACACGGCCGCCATGTTCTCCGGCGAGAGATTGACGGTTCGCAAGTCCAGGTCCAGGTCAGGATTGAGGGCCAACAAGGTTTTGGACAGGGCCACGACCTTGAGCTGTCCGATCTGGTCGGGCAGATACGCCTGCCGGTTGAGATTCGAGGCGTCCACCCGGTCGAAATCCGCCAGGACAAAACGCTTGAACCCGCTGCGCACCAGATGAAGCGCGCAATTGCTGCCCAGCCCGCCGACCCCGGCGATGCCTACGGTGACGGACTGCAGATAGCGCAGACGCTCCTCGCCCAGATAGACGGCGATTCCCTTTTCGGTGACGTTCATGCCGTTCTCCTCTTCTTCGACCATGTGCCGCCCTCGTCTCCCAGGGGCTGCCAGTCCTTGAACACGGGCTGGTAGCCGTAAGCGCGAAGCATGGCGCATATCGCCTCCACGCTACGGCCATCGCTGATCTCGAACTGCCCCACCGTTTCGCCCTCTTCGCTGTGGCCGCCCACGGCTGTGGACACCCCGGCAGACATCCGGGTCACGCCCAGAGGAAGCAGATTCTCGCGCAGCCGGGCGTTCTCGCGGGTGGAGATGGTGATGCCCAGACGGGGCAGAAAGAGCCTGAAAGCGAGCATGATCTGCACCAGGTCCGCATCGTCTACCACCGAGGTCGGCTGGAATGCACCCGCGTGAGGCCGCATGCGCGGCAGGGACGCGGCTATGTCCACCTCGGGATAGTGTCTTTGCAGATACGCCGCGTGCATTCCCGTAAGCAAGGCGTCCTTGCGCCAATCGCCCAGCCCCAGGAGCGCGCCGATATTGACAACGCGCATGCCCGCCCGGCATCCCCGCTCGGGCGCGTCGAGCCGGAAGCGATAGTCCCGCTTGGGCCCGTGTGGATGCAGCCGTTCGTAGAGCACTTCGTCATATGTCTCCTGAAACATGGTCAGCCCGTCTATCCCGGCGGCCACCATGCGCGCATATTCGTGCTCCTCCATGGCGTATATCTCCATGGAAACAGACGGAAAATGGCGACGCAGCACCGCAAGACAGGACTCAAGATACTCCAGGGACGCCTTGGCCCGGGACTCGCCCGTGAGAATCAGCAGCTGCCGGAGTCCGGTGGCCGCAATGGCCACGGCCTCGGCCTCCACCTGCTCCAGGGTGAGCTGGCTGCGTTTGATGACATTGGTGGCGTTGAACCCGCAATACACGCAGTGGTTGGCGCAGTGGTTGGAAAGATACAGCGGCGTGAACAGCTGGATGGTCCTGCCGAAATGCTGAACGGTAAGCCGGTTGGCCCGGGCCGCCATCTCCTCCAGAAACGGTGCGGCGGCCGGACTCAGGAGGACAAGAAGATCGTCGGCGTCAAGGCTGGTCTTTGCCAGCGAGCGGCGCACGTCGCCCACGGTGACCGAGGCGAATCGCTCGGCCAGCGGCAAGGCGGAGTATGCGGCGCATTCTTCGTAAAAGCTCACAACCTACCCCTCGCCCAGAAAACCAGTCAGCGGCGACGACGCAGCGGCAAGCGCCCGCGATGCGCCGGGACCGGCCAGATACGCCTCGCGCCCCGCCCGCACAGCGCGGCCAAAGGCCCGGGCCATGGCCACCGGATCTCCGGCTGTGGCAATGGCCGTATTCACGAGGCAGGCGTCCGCGCCCATTTCCATGGCCTCGCAGGCCTCGGACGGCCGTCCTATGCCGGCGTCAACAATCACCGGCACGTCGATCTCCTCTATGAGGATACGCACCATCTCGCGGGTCTTGAGCCCACGGTTGGTGCCGATGGGCGCGCCAAGGGGCATCACCGCAGCAGCTCCAGCGCTGACAAGGCTTCTGGCGACATAGAGATCCGCATTGACATACGGCAAAACCACGAATCCTTCCGCCGCGAGCACCTCCGTGGCTTTGCACGTCTCGTAGCCGTCGGGCAGAAGATACCGGCTGTCGGAGATGACCTCGATCTTGATCCAGTCTCCGCAGCCCATGGCGCGAGCCAGCCTGGCGATGCGCACGGCCTCCTCGGCGTTTCTGGCGCCGGAGGTGTTGGGCAGCAGTCGCATGTGCCTGGGGATGTAGTCCATGACATTGCCGGACACCGCGTCCAGATCGACCCGGCGCAAAGCCACGGTCACAACCTCTGACCCCGACGCCTCGCAGACGGCAGGAATGACGGCGTCATCCGCATATTTTCCGGTCCCCGTGAACAAACGGCTCTCAAGAGCGACTCCGCCGATTTCAAAAACGTCTTCTTTCATTTCACTGTCCTGCCTAGCCGCCGCCGACAAAGCGGAGCACTTCAAGATGGTCGCCCTCGCACAGCGCGGTCTGTGCAAACGCGGTGGACGGTACGATGTCCTTGTTGCATTCGACCACCACTGTACCGGGATCGAGGCCCATGTCCTCAACCAAAGCCAGCACCGTCATCCCCGCGACGATCTCCATTTCCTTGCCATTGACCACAACAACCACGTGTGCCTCCTCGCAGCTCCTTCCGGCGGCTCGGGTTCGCGGGCCGCAAAAAAAAGCGCTTGCCCGAAAAGACAAGCGCATACTGGTACAATACACAGATTTATTGCAGCTTCCCTCCGGCAGTACTACCCGCATCAGGTTCAAAGGGTCAGGCAAAAAGCCCA
>CAMYLL010000089.1 GCA_947259235.1 uncultured Pseudodesulfovibrio sp.
ATGGCGTCACGGCCAAGCACTCCATGGAGTCCGTCTCCGCACGCGAGGCCGACTGCTTCACCACCGTGTCCGACATCACCCGCCGCGAGGCATCCAACCTGCTGGGGACCAACCCGGCGGTGGTCACCTTCAACGGCTTCAACCTCGAAGGCTTCGCGGACCTGGACACCATCGACGCCACGCGCAAGACCGCGCGCGACCAGCTCGTGGACCTCGCCTCCCGCTTTCTGGAGCGCAAGCTCGACCCGGAAAAGACACTGCTGGTGGCCACCAGCGGACGATACGAGTTCCACAACAAGGGGATCGACCTGCTCCTTGAGAGCCTGGCCGACGTGGACGCCAAGCTGGCCGAGGCAGACTCGGACATCACGGTGGTCAACTTCCTGCTCGTCACCTGCGGCTACGCAGGCTTCAGCGAAGAAGCGCGCAAGCGGCTCAAGGACGAGCACTACAGCATCGAGAAATACGGCGGCATCGCCACCCACCACTTGGGCGATTCCGACCGCGACGCCATCGTGGTCAAGTGCCGCGAGATGCACCTGAATAACGCGCCGGAAAACCGCTGCTGCGTCATCTTCATTCCGGTCTACCTCGACGGCAACGACGGCATCCTCAACCTTGAGTACTACGACGCGCTGGCGGGCATGGACCTGACGGTCTTCCCCTCCTTCTACGAGCCGTGGGGCTACACCCCGATGGAGAGCGCGGCCTTCTGCGTGCCGACCATCACGGCGGACCGGGCCGGGTTCGGCCAGTGGGTCATGGAGCGGCATCCCGGCGGCCACGCAGGCGTCATGGTGCTCAACCGCCTCACCGACGATTACGACACCGCGGCAGGCAAGCTCGCCAAGTACCTGCTCGATTTCACCCGCTGGTCGCAGGAGGAACGGGCCTTCCGCCGGGGCGAGGCGAGGCGCATCGCCGAGGAAACCACCTGGAAGAACTTCTATCCCCACTATATCGAAGCCTACGACATGGCAGCAGACATCCGCACCGAGCGCGTGGCCGGGGTGCAGCGCATGGCCGCGGCCCCGGGCAAGCAGTTCAGCTTCACCGGAGTCAACACCACCCAGCCGAGGCTCAAGTCCTTCTCGGTCATCACCGACCTGCCCCCGAGCCTGGCCCGGCTGCGCGACCTGGCGTCCAACCTCTGGTGGGTCTGGCACCGCGACTCCCAGGAGCTGTTCGAGTGGATCGACGCGGACCGCTGGGAACAGTGCGGCCACAACCCGGTCCAGTTCCTGGACACCCTGGACCCCAGGCGCATCGAGCAGGTGGCCGGCGACGCCGAGTTCATGGGCCGCTTCACCAGCGTCCTGAACCGGTTCGAGACCTACATGGCCGAGAGCGGCAAGGCGGACCACGGCGGCATCACCTGGGACAACCCCATCTCCTACTTCTCCATGGAGTTCGGCCTGCACGAGTCCATCCCCATCTACTCGGGCGGCCTCGGCCTGCTGGCGGGCGACCACATCAAGTCGGCCAGCGATCTCAACCTGCCCTTCATCGGCATCTCGCTGCTCTACAAGAACGGCTACTTCCACCAACGCATCAACGGCAACGGCGACCAGGTGGTGGAATATCATGAGAACAACTTCGCCTCCATGCCGGTCTGCCCGCTGCACACGGGCGGCTCAGACCGCATCCTCGTCACCGTGGACCTGCCGGGCCGCACGGTCTACGCCCAGATATGGGAGGTGCGCGTCGGCCGGGCCAAGCTCTACCTGCTGGACACCGACGTGCCGGAAAACTCCCGCTCCGACAGGGACATCGCGGCCAAACTCTATGAGCCGTCCTCCAAGGGACGCATCGAACAGGAGATCGTCCTGGGCGTGGGCGGCGTGCGGCTGTTCAAGGCCATCGGCGTGGAGCCGTGCCTCTACCACCTCAACGAAGGCCACTCCGCCTTCCTGCTCTTCGAGCGCATCCGCCAGCTCATGCGCCTTGACGGGGTGGACTTTGCCACGGCCAAGGAGATCGTGCGGGGCTCCACGGTCTTCACCATGCACACCCCGGTCCCGGCGGGCAACGAACGGTTCGAGCGCTCCCTGGTGGAGAACTACTTCCGGGGCTACGCCACCGAAATGGACGTGCCCTGGGACAGCCTGTGGAACCTCGGCCACATGTACGCCGAGGAAGCGGATCATCTGAACATGACCGTCCTCGCCCTCCAGCTTTCCTACGTCAGAAACGGCGTCAGCAAACTCCACGGCGAGGTCTCCCGGCGCATGTGGATGGACCTGTGGCGCGGATTCCTCCTTGAAGAGGTCCCCGTGGGCCACATCACCAACGGCGTTCACCTCACCTCCTGGCTCGACGAGCGGCTCAGGCACGACATCGAGGAGACCTGCGGGCTTTCGGTCCACAAGGCCCTGCTCGACGACATCGACTGGACAGGCATCGACTCCATCGAGGACCGCAGGCTGTGGGACACGCACACCGCGCTCAAGCACCGGCTCTACAACGAGATACGCCGCTCCATCTCCAGCCAGTGGGCCCGCGAGGGCGAGCCGCCGAACCGGCTGCGCGCCTTTCTCGAAGCGCTCAACCCGGACCACCTCACCCTGTGCTTCGCCCGGCGCTTCACGGCCTACAAACGGCCCACGCTGCTCTTCCACAACCTGAACAAGGTCAAGGAAATATTCTGCAACCCCGAGCGGCCCGTGAACATCATCTTCGCGGGCAAGGCCCATCCGGCGGATACCATCGGCGCCAGCTTCATCAACCTCATCTGCCGCCTGGCCAAGCAGGACGACTTCCTCGGCCGGGTCATCTTCCTGGAGAGCTACGACATCCGCCTGGCGCGGCTCCTCGTCTCCGGCTCGGATGTTTGGCTGAACAACCCCACCCGGCTCATGGAGGCCAGCGGAACCAGCGGCATGAAGGCCGCGGCCAACGGCGTGCCCAACTGCAGCATCCTCGACGGCTGGTGGGACGAGGCATTTGACGGAACCAACGGCTGGGCCGTGGGCCAGGGGCTCGTCTACGAAACCCAGGTCAACCAGGATATAGTTGACGCGGACAACCTCTACGCCGTGCTTGAGGCCGAGGTGGTGCCGGAGTTCTACGACCGCGAGGGCGACGGCGTGCCCCACGCCTGGATACGGCGGATGAAGGAATCCATGAAGACCGCCCTGCGCCAGTACGGAACCCACCGCATGGTGCGCGACTACATCCGCGACATGTACCAGCCCACCCTGGCCCTCTCCGCCCGGCGCAACAAGAACGCATACGCCCTGGCCCAGGATATCGGCAACTGGCAGCGCCGCATCCCCGGCCGGTTCTCCACCGTGAACATCAAGGAAATCCAGGTGGAGGGCATCCACGGCGACGTCTTCATGCTCGGCGACACCCTGAAGATCACCGCCAAAGTGGACAAGGGCCAGATGCTCCAGGAAGAACTGCTGGTGGAGCTCATCGTGGCCACGCCCACCGAGGACACGGTCATCGACTGCGTGCCGCTCAAGCTCAAGCACATCGAGGGCAACAACCTGGAGTTCCGGGTCGAGTACACACCGGCCTTCTCCGGGACCTGCCGGTACGGCATCAGGGCCATCCCGGTCCACCCGGGACTGGGCACCAAGTACGAAACACGGCTCATCAGGTGGAGCTGAGCCGACGCGACACGAACAACACGGGCCGGGCGCGCCTCCCTGGAGGAAGCGCCCGGCCCGGTCCCGTGCAGCCGCCCGGGTCATGCGGACGCCACAGACGCATGTCTTCCCTGTTTCCACTTGCCACTTCATCTCTCCGGGATTAAAGCGTTCCCGAGGACCCCTACATGCGCAAGTACATGATCGCCACCCCGGACGACGAGGCCCACGACACCCTGGAGGCAACCCTCGCCCCCTCCGGCGAAGGGGAGACTTTCTCCGACATGGCCGCCCTGCGCTCCGCCCTGGCCAGCCGCCCGGTGGATGTCCTGTTCGTGGACTACGGCCTGCTCACCGAGGGCGGGCTGTCCCACCGCGACGGCATCAGCGCCGTCTGGCAGGGCCACCCGGACGTGGAGATCGTCATTCTGGTGGCCCCGGCAGACATTCGCCTCGCCGTAAACGCAGTCAAGGCCGGAGCGTCGGACTACCTGACCTATCCCGTCAACCCAGCTGAGGTTCAGCTGGTCCTCGAACGGCTGGACAAGAACCTCATCCTCAACACCGAGCTGGACTACCTCCGGGACCAGTTCTGGAACGAGGAAGCGCTGCATGTGGTCAGGACCAACAGTCCGGTCATGCGCGAGGCCTTTGCCAAGGTCCGCCAAATGGCCGGGACCAAGACCACCGTCCTGCTCAGCGGCGAGACCGGCACGGGCAAAAGCCTCATCGCCAAGCTCATCCACTCCCACAGCGTGCGGCGCGACGCCCCCTTTGTCAGCGTCCATTGCGGGGCCATCCCGGACACCCTCATCGAGAGCGAGCTCTTCGGCCACGAAAAAGGCGCCTTCACCGGCGCGGCCAAGCGCAAGATAGGCAAGTTCGGCCTGGCCGAAGGGGGAACCATCTTCCTCGACGAGGTGGGGACCATCTCCCAGTCCATGCAGGTCAAGCTCCTCAGCGTCCTGCAGGACAAGACCATCCAGCGCGTGGGAACCGACCAGGAGCTGCCGGTGGACGTGCGCATCATAGCCGCCACCAACGACTCCCTCATCGACCTGTGCGAGAAGGGGCTCTTTCGCAAGGACCTCTACTACCGGCTCAACGTCTTTCCCATCGAGATTCCCCCCCTGCGCCAGCGCAAGGCCGACATAGTCTCCTTTGCCGAGGTCTTTGTCAGACACTTCAGCCTGCAACTCGGAAAGGAAATCACGGGGCTGCACCCCAAGACCCTGGACGCCTTCCAGCACTACTCCTGGCCCGGCAACGTGCGCGAACTCGAAAACATCATCGAGCGGGCGTGCATCCTGGAGCAGGACGAGCTGATCACCCCGGCCAGCATTCCCCAGGACATCTTCGGCCACGACCAGGACCAGGGCCAGTGCTCCGGCCGCACGGACATCTCCCTTTCCCTTGGCCGCGCCCGGCAAAACGTGGTCGACGCCTTTGAACGCAGCTACCTCACCGAGCTACTCGAAGCCACCCACGGCCGGATAAAAGACGCCGCCCAATGGGCCGGGGTCACTCCGCGTCAGCTCCATAAGCTCATGTCCCGCCACGGATTACAGCGCCGCGACTTCTGCCCCAACAGCAAAAAAGGGAACTGACACTTCCCTCTGCACCATTTCGGAACAGCCAGTTCACACCTTCTACTAAATCGAATATCTCCAGCCAGTTACACACACTTCCTGCTTCCCTGTGACATCGGAAGCCCCCCATCCGCCCCCAGGCGCTGAAAAGAGGAACTGCAAGTTCCCTTTTTTTTGCCACTTCATGCTGAATAAATACTTATATTTTAAACAGTTATACAGTTGGCCCCATATGTGCTTTAGGCGGCCGACCATGTTTTTTCATCAAGGAGCACGCATGGGACACAGGACAGAGACATCCATAAACGGGAGCGAGACCGTCATCGGCGTACTCATCCCGCACGGATGGGACGAAGATTTCAGCGTAACGAGCGTCTCCCTCGCGTGTGACGGAGAAAGGGAAATCGTCATCGGCAACCTGAGCAGACACCCCGGGCTACTCCCCCTGCTGCGCAAGCGGCTCAGGGTCACGGGATCAGTGGTTCGCAACGGCCAGGGAGAGTCCATGGACGTGAACACCTACCACCCCCTCGGGGACGACGCCAAAGACCTCGAACACAAAGGAACGAAAAATGAAAATGCTTTCTAGAATCCTGGCGGCTCTGCTGCTCGTACTTGCCGTCGCCGCCACCGCACAGGCCGCGCAAGGACAGATCGAAGTCGATGCGGACATTACGGTGATCGGCACAGTGGCCGTCATGGACGACGGCGTGTTCCTCGACGACGGAACACGGCTCTTCCTCCTGATAGACATGGAGGACACCCGCAACGAGGGTCTGACAGTGGAGGTCATCGGCCAGTATCTGGTGGTGGACGACATGCCCGCCATCAGGGTCCAGGAGATGACCGTGCTCGAAGAAGGCCCCAGCGAAGGCGAGCGGCAGGAAGCACCGGCCAACTCCGCCGGCTGACGAAACAAACCATTTTCACAAGAGAGGATATATCATGATCGAGATCGCAGTCTGCACCGACCAGGAGCCTCCCCTTCCCCTGGTCATGAACACCGGTGACGTGGAGAAATCCGAGACGGACAAACCCGAGGGCGCGCCCCTCTACTCTTCGCTGCGCGGCTTCCGCGAGCACGTCTTTCCGGGCGTGAGCGAAGCCAAATGGAACGACTGGCGCTGGCAGATCGCCAACCGGATTCTGGACGTGGACATGGTCGAGAAGGTCCTCGGCTACTCCCGTGCCGGTTCCATGCCCCTGGGCAAGGGACTGCCCATGGCCGTGACGCCCTACTACCTCGGCGTGACCGCCGTGGCCGGTTCCACCGGGCTGCGCCGGTGCATTGAGCCGACCATTCACGAGTTCGTCATGGACTCGGGCGAGGCGGAGGACCCCCTTGGCGAGGAAGGCCACATGATCGTGCCCGGCATCGTCCATCGCTACCCGGACCGCGTGCTGTTCCTGGCCACCGACTACTGCTCGACCTACTGCCGCTACTGCACCCGGTCGCGGCTGGTGGGCAAGGGCGCGCGCAGACACGACACCAAGAAGTGGAAGAACGCCATCGCCTACATCAGGAACACGCCCGCCATCCGCGACGTCCTGCTGTCCGGCGGCGACCCGCTGACCCTGCCCGACGACCGGCTCGACTGGCTGCTGACGGAGCTGCGCGCCATCCCCCATGTGGAGATAATCCGCATCGGGACCAAGGTTCCCGCGGTGCTGCCCCAGCGCATCACGCCCCAGCTGGTGGCCATGCTACGCAAGCATCACCCGCTCTTCATGAGCGTGCATTTCGCCCATCCCGACGAGCTGACGGAGGAGACCGTGCGCGCGTGCTCCATGCTGGCCGACGCGGGCATTCCCCTGGGCAGCCAGACCGTGCTGCTCAAGGGCGTCAACGATGACGTCGACACCATGAAACGGCTGATGCAGGGACTGCTCAGAGCCCGCGTCCGCCCCTATTATCTCTATCAGTGCGACCCCATCCCCGGCTCGCACCACTTCAGGACGCGCGTCGAGAAGGGACTTGAGATCATCCAGGGACTGCGGGGCCACACCTCGGGCTACGCCGTTCCGAGCTACGTCATCGACGCCCCCGGCGGCGGCGGCAAGATCCCCCTGCTCCCGGAATACTACGTGGGCAGGGACGAGCGCGGCGTTATCCTGCGCAACTACGAAGGCAACATTTATACGTACCCCGACCCCGAGCCCACGGCCGTTCATGCGCCCGGGCTCCTTGAGGAAGTGAAATGAATATCGGCATGACCTATGACCTCAAGGACGACTACCTCAAGCAGGGACTGTCGTGCGAGGAGGCCGCGGAATTCGACTCCGACGTCACCATCTCCGGCATCGAACAGGTGCTCACCGCCCTTGGCCACACCGTGGACCGCATCGGCAACGTCGGGGCCCTGGTCTCGCGCCTGGCCGCCGGCCACAGCTGGGACATGGTCTTCAACATCGCCGAGGGGCTCAATGGACTGGGGCGCGAGGCCCAGGTCCCGGCCCTGCTCGATGCGTGGTCCATCCCCTACACCTTTTCCGGGCCGGAGCTGATGACCCTGACCCTGCACAAGGGCAGGACCAACGCCGTGGCCCGCTCCATGGGCGTGCCCACCGCCGATTACGCCGTGGTCACCCGCATGGAGGACCTGGACAGGATCACCATGCCCTATCCGCTCTTTGCCAAGCCCGTGGCCGAGGGCACGAGCAAGGGCATCAGCAGCCGGTCCGTGATCCACAACGCCGATGAGCTGCGCGAGGTCTGCGCCGACCTGCTGGCCACCTTCCGCCAGCCGGTGCTGGTCGAGACCTACCTGCCCGGCCGCGAGTTCACCGTGGGCCTGCTGGGCAGCGGCGACGACAGCCGGGTGGCCGGAATCATCGAGGTCACGGCTATGGGCGGCGGCGACGCCACGGCATACACCTATGAGAACAAGCAGGACTGGACCCGGCGCGTGGCCTACTCGCTGGTGGACGACGAGGCGGCACAGGCCGCAGCCCAGCTTGCCCTGGGCGCGTGGCGCAGCCTGGGCTGCCTGGACGCTGGCCGGGTGGACGTCCGCCTGGATTCCGACGGGGCGCCCCGGTTCATCGAGGTAAACCCGCTGCCCGGGCTCAACCCGGAGAGCTCGGACCTGCCGATACTGTGGCGTCTGGGCGGCAAATCATACGAAGAACTGATCGGAGAAATCTTTCACTCCGCCGTCCGCCGCAAGGCGCAAAACGGCGACCGCCGCGAGGCATAACGCAATGAGAAAAACTGCCGCCATCGTCAGAAACCGCGTCCCGCGCGGAGCCGCCAGCGACGTGGCCGACGTCATAGCCCAGAGCCGCTTCGTCAGCCGCGTCCTGCGCGAGCTGGGCTGGAGCGTGGTCGAGGTGGAGCTCGGCTCCGACCTGGGCGAGGCCGTGAACACCCTGCAGGGCATCCGCCCGGCGGTGGTCTTCAACCTCGTGGAGAGCATCATGGACTCCGACGAGCTGGCCAACCTGACCCCGGTCATCTTCCGCAAGCTCGGCCTGCCCTTCACCGGCGCGGACAGCTCGGTCCTGTTCCTGACCAACGATAAGCTGGCCGCCAAGCGGCACATGCAGTCGGTGGGCCTGCCCAC
>CAMYLL010000090.1 GCA_947259235.1 uncultured Pseudodesulfovibrio sp.
CGAACACGAATCCCGGCGGCGGCGCCAGCGGCTCAAGCGTAAGCCCCAGCGACTCCATGGCCCAGGCGACCTGCTCCTCGTTCTCCTCCACATTTGTCGTGCAGGTGGAATAGAGCATGCTGGCCCCCGGCTTCAGCAGGGCCGATGCCTTTTCCAGGAGCGTTCTTTGCAGTGCGACAAGCGGGCCGGTCTTTCCCTCGGCCCACAGGTCCATGACCTTGGGATGTTTGTCCACCGTTCCCCACCCGCTGCACGGAGGGTCAAGCTGGATGAAATCCCATGAGCCGTCGGGAAACGGCAAATCCTGGGCCTTGATCTTTGCCGTGGCCGCATTGACTGAACTGGTGCGCCGCAGATTCGCGCGCAGGGTTCCGATGCGGTCGGCCGACGGCTCTGAGGCAAAGACGAACCCGTCGCGTCCCACCAGCCGCGAAAGCAGGCCGGTCTTGCTGCCCGGTGCGGAGCACATGTCGAGCACGCACGCCCCCGGGGCCGGCGCCAGCATCAGCGGAGGCAGCATGGACGAGCGGTCCTGGATATATATGAGCCCGAACCGGGCCGCCAGGCTTTCGCCCAGGGAGAACGGCTCGCAAGTCAGCCTGCGGGCCAGCGGGTAGAACGGCTCGGGTTCAAAGGCGAACCCCTGCGAGGTGAGCAGGGCCTCGACGAGCGGCGCCTCCGTCTGAGGACAGACGAGCCTGAAAGTGCGAAACGGGGTAGTCATACTGGTCTCCAAAGGAGAAAATCCCGGCCGCATCTCATCGGCGGCCGCCCTCTCCAGACGGACCAATACAGCCTTGCCCGCAGGGAAGCAACCGCAGTCTGCCTTTGCATCCCGGCCCGGAAACTGATACAAGAGCCTGCTGTGTGCCACGGCGCATGGCATAATCACGAGCCAAAAAGAAATACCCCATCCTGGAGGAATACATGTTAAACCGTCGACTCGCCTTTCCTGTACTCGCCCTTGTGGCGATCATGCTCCTGGCCGCTGCGGCCCTGGCACAGGAAACGAAGAAATTCGCAGTCGTCCCCTTCTCCTATACCGGACCGCAAAAATACTCCTATTTCCCCAAGGCGTTCCAGGCCAGCCTGAACAACGACCTCGAATGGGGCGGGCACGTGGTTCCGGCCAGCAGTTCCGTTGTCGACTCCATCCCGGCCCCCAAAGGCAAGGCCGACGCGGTCAAGACCCTGGCCAGCACCGGCATTGACTACGTCATCTCCGGCAGCATCGCCATCCTCGACAAGGAGGCCAACCTGCGCATCATGGCCGTAGGCTCCGACGGTTCATCCTGGGAAAACAAGGGCCAGATGCCCATCGACGAGATCACCCCCTGGCTCGACGCGCAGAGCAAGTCGATCATGGGCGATGTCTTCAACAGACCCGGGTACAGCACCGCCGAGACCAAAGCCAAGAACACGGACATTACCGACGGCGTGACCAATCCCACGGAACCCGGCGGCTCCCAGTTCATCATGGCCAACGACGACCAGTATCAGGCCGACACCCTCAACCCGCAGTTCCGCTACGAGGGCGGCTCCGAGACCATCGGCCGCTGGCGCAGCCAGACCCTGCGTTTCTTCTCCACCAGCATGGTCGTCTCCGACGGTGACGGCGACGGCAAGAACGAGGTCTTTATCCTCCACAAGACAGGCATCTCCGCCTACCGCTACGAGCAGGGCAAGCTCAAGCACCTCGACACCCTCGAACTGACCCCGAGCACCCAATACCTGCGCCTGGAAGCGGCTGACCTGGACAAGGACAACATCCCCGAACTCATCGTCGGTACGTATCAGACCCAGTACCGCAGCGCCCTCAAATCTCCCGAAGGATGGCCCAAGTCCCACGTCCTTTCCTTCTCCTCCGGCAAGTTCAAGTTCCTGGTCAAGGACTACAACAGATTCCTCGGCGTGCTCCGTCTGCCGCCGATGTACACCCCGATCATGGTGGCCCAGGACAAGGGCGTCAGGCATCTCTTCGGCCCCAGGATCAACGAGGCCTACCTCAAGGGCTCCGAGATCGCCCTCGGCCAGTCCATCCCAACGCCGGAATACGGCAACTTGTACAACATGACCTACCTGCCCGACGAGTTCGGTTACAAATACGTCGTGCTGGACGACTTCCACAGACTCAATGTCTACAGCCAGACGATGGAGAGGCTCTCCTCCACCAAGGAGGAACGCTACAACAGCTCCGGCCTCGGCATCGAGACCAACGACAGGCCCATGGGCATGGGCCCCGGCTCCGTGGACGAAACCACCAACACCTACAACGTCCCGTTCAGGATGATCGCGGCGTCCCTCACCCAGAAGGGCAAGTATGAGCTGCTGGTGAACAAGGACCTCTCCGTCGCGGCCCAGGTCTTCGAGCGCTTCAACTACTTCAGCCAGGGCGAGATCCACGCCCTCGTCTGGGACGGCGTGGGCATGAACCTTGCCTGGAAGACCCGCCGCATCAAGGGCCAGGTCTCGGATATCGGCGTCGCCGACCTGAACAACGACGGCAAGAAACAGCTGTGCGTCCTGCTCAACACCTTCCCGGGAGGCATGGGCTTCAGCAACCGCAAGACCGTGGTGCTGGCATACGACCTCAACGCCCAGTAACCCTTCGGGAGCGCAAACAGCCGCCCGAAGACCGTGCATCTGCAAGGAGAGAGACCGATGAAACGACTGACGACCCTGCTGGCGGCCGCCGCCGCGCTCACCTGTCTGCTGGCGGCCACCGCCTTGGCGGGGACCACCCTGACCTATGCGAACTTCCCGCCCGCCAAGACCTTTCCCTGCATCCAGATGGAACACTGGAAGGCGGAGGTTGAGAAGCGCACCGGCGGCGAGCTGAACATCCAGACCTTCCCCGGCGGGACCCTGCTCGGCGCAAAGAACATGCTGCGCGGCGTGCAGACCGGCCAGGCGGACATCGGCTGCATCAGTCTCCCCTACTATCCCGGCGTGTTTCCGGCCATGTCCGTACTGAACCTGCCCGTGGCCTTCACGTCCACCACCGTGGCCAGCCTGACCATGTGGGACCTCTTCCAGAAGTACCAGCCCGCGGAGTTCGCCGACGTCAAGGTGCTGACCATGTTCACCTCGGCCCCGTCCAACATCATGAGCAAGACGCCGGTGAAGCAACTCTCGGACCTGAGCGGCCTAGAGCTGCGCGCCTCCGGCTCCATCCTGAACATCCTGGGCGCCCTGGGCGCACAGGGCGTGGGCATGCCCATGTCCCAGACCCCCGAGGCCCTGCAAAAAGGCGTGGTCAAAGGTCTGGTCTCTTCCTTCGACGTGCTCAAGGACTTCAACTTCGCGGAAATCTGCCGCTACGAGACCATCACAAACCTGCCCGTGTATCCCTTTGCCGTGATCATGAACACGGCGCGCTGGGACGCCCTGCCCGATGCGGTCAAGAAGACCCTCGACGAGCTTGGCCGCGAGCAGGCGCTGTGGACCGGCCGTTACCTCGACAAGCACATCGACGACTCCCTGGCATGGTCCAAGGAACAGTATCAGGTCGAGGTCTTCACGCTGACCGAAGCGGAACACGCCGAGATCAAGGCGAAAAGCTCCGGGCTCGTGGATGAGTGGAAGGCCGAGGCCGCCAAGGCCAACCTCGACGCCGAGGCCATACTGAGTGACATGCTCGCCCTCAAGGCGAAATACGAAGCCGATTCCGGCAATTAACGACAGCTCGCGTCCCCTGCCCTGCGGGGGACGCTTTTTTATCATCATCATGATCCACTTCCTCGACATATTGAGCGGCCACCTTGCAAAGACGCTGACGACCCTGGCGGGCGTCTTTCTCGTGGCCATGGTCGCCCTGGCCTGTGCCAACATGATCCTGCGGGCCGTATGGGTCCCGGTGCAGGGAACCTTCGAGCTCATGGGCTTCATGGGCGCGGTGGTGGCCGCTTTTTCCCTGGCCTTTGCCCAGCGCCAGCGCTCCCACGTGGCCGTCGGCATCCTGCTGGGCCGGTTCTCCCGCACCGTGCGCAGGCTGGCCGATGCCGGAACCAGCCTCGTATCCTGCGCTTTCTTCGCCTTCGCCGGGGCCGAGACATGGAAATGGGCCGCCTTTCTCGTGGATACGGGCGAGCTGTCAGAGACCCTGACCATCGTCTATTATCCCTTTGTCTTCGCGGCGGCCTTCGGCTGCTTTGCCCTGGCCTTCGTCCTCATGGTGGACACGCTCAAAACCCTGACTTCCGAAACGGTGGCTTAAATGGACCCGATCACCGCCGGCATCGTCGGCACGGCCATCCTGCTGGCCGCCATCTTCCTGCTGCGCATCCCCGTGGGCTTCGCCATGGGCATCATCGGCTTCTGCGGCTTCGCCTACGTTCTCAACTGGAACGCGGCCTCGGGCATGCTGGGCACGGAGCTGTGGAACGTCTTTTCGAACTACGGGCTGACGGTCATCCCGCTGTTCATCCTCATGGGCCAGATATGCTTCTACTCCGGCGTCAACGAACGGCTCTACAAGTCCGCCTATGCCTGGATGGGCGAGATTCGCGGTGGCCTGGCCATGACCACGGTGCTGGCCTGCGCCGGGTTCTCGGCCATCTGCGGCTCCAACTCGGCCACGGCGGCCACCATGTCCACTGTGGCCCTGCCCGAGATGAAGAAGTTCAAGTACAACCCGATCCTGTCCACCGGCGCGGTGGCGGCCGGAGCCACGCTGGGCGTGGTCATCCCGCCCTCGGTGGTGCTTATCATCATCGGATTGCAGACCAGCCAGTCCATCGCCAAGCTCTTCCTGGGCGGCATGGTCCCGGGCATCCTGCTGACCATGCTCTTCATGGGAACCATCTGGTACCTGTGCCGCAGACACCCGCAATGGGGACCGGCCGGGCCCAAGACCTCCCTGGCCGACAAGTTCCGCTCCCTGCCCGGGTCCATCGAGATGATCATCATCTTCTTCATGGTCATGGGCGGGCTCTTCCTCGGCTTCTTCACGCCCACCGAGGCGGGCGCGGCCGGTGCGGCCATGTCGCTGATCATCGCCACGGTCACCCGCCGCATGAGCTTCGAAAAATTCCGCATGGCCGTGGCCGACACCCTCAAGATTTCCTGCATGATCATGGTCATCATCCTGGGCGCGGTCCTCTTCGGCCGATTCCTGACCATCACACGCATGCCCTTCGAGGCCGCGGCCTGGGTCGCCGGGCTGCCCATCCCGCCCATGGTCATCATCCTGGTCATCTGCCTCATCTACGTGGTGGGCGGCATGGTCATGGACGCCCTGGCCCTGCTCCTGGTGACCATCCCCATCTTCTTCCCCGTGGTCACGGCCATGGGCTACGACCCGCTGTGGTTCGGCGTGCTGATCACCGTGGTCACCACCCTGGGGGCCATCACGCCGCCCGTGGGGGTAAACATGTTCATCGTCGCCTCCATGGCAAAGGACGTGCCCATGACAGACGTGTTCAAGGGCGCGACCTACTTCATGGCCGCCTATTGCATCTGCATCGCCCTGCTCATGGCGTTTCCCTCACTGGTGACCTTTGCCCCGGGCCTGATGCAATAACCTGCGCCGGTCCTTGCCAAGGACGCAGCCATACGGCTATGAAATAACCATGCCGAACTCCCTTGCCAGACGCGTTCTCAAGCGCGCGATGCTCGTCGCGCCCTGGGTGCTGGCCGCCGGTCTGGCCATCGGGTGGGGACTCTCCGCCTGGGTTCCGGGCTATCTGGAACGACTGATTCCCGAGCTGGCCCGCGACATGGGACTGCCCGTGACGCAGTTCCACATCCGCGAGGCCGGACTCTTCTCCGCCAGCATCGGCCCCGTACAGCTCGGCCCGGAAGGGCACGGCATGCGGCTCGAAAGCGTCCGGGTCACCTACACCCCCGCATCCCTCAAGCTCGGCCGCGTCAACCGGGTTGTGATCCGGGGCGCGGCCATCCCCTGTGTCCTTGACGGCACAGCATTTCGCCTGCCCATCCTCGACGCCCTGACCACAACAAAATCATCCGGCGAGCCGAAAACGGCAACCGGCCCCGGAAACCTCCCTGACCTGCCCTTTAACGAGCTGGTCATCGAGGACTCGGCCGTGACCCTGACCCGCGACGGCGCGCCCCTGTCCATCCCCTTTGCCGCCACCGTGACCCCGGGCGCCCCCCTGCGGGTCTGCACTTCCCTCAGCGTGCGCGACCAGCGCGTGGAACTCGTGGCGAGCCTGGGGCCAACGCTGGACGATCTTGCCCTGTCCGCCACCACCCGGGGGTTCCGTCTGGCCGCCGTGGGCGACCTGCTCCCCCTGGCCGTGGGCGGCGCGCTGGACCTCGACCTGACAGCCGCTCTCAATCTCTCCCGGCCCGAAGACCTCATGGCCACGGCCACCGCCACCCTCGTCCATGCGGACCTCTCCAGCCTGGGAGCCACCCTGGCCGACGACACCCTGCGCGCGCAGGTGAGCCAGACCAAAGGGCAGACGAGCCTCGCCCTGGACCCGCTCGCCCTTGCCCGACCCGTCGCCCTCACCCTGAGCGTGCCCGAGGCGACCCTGACCGGGGACGCCCTGCGCATTGCCTTCACCCTGGCCGCGCCGGACGCGACCCCGACCGTCCTGCCCGGAACCCTCGCGGCCACCCGCACGGACGACGGATGGGACGTGGATTTCACCGTGGAAGAGACGAAATCCCTGCGGGTGAACGCAGGCGCGCGCACCGCCACCCTGGGCGGGCTGTCCATCTCCCTGCGCGGGGCAGTGACCCCCGGGGCCGCGAGCGTGGTACTGAAGGCGGACACCCGATCCTGCGCCCTGGACGGGGCGTTGACCACCGGTCCCGTCAGCCTCACTCTGCCCCTAGCCTACCCCTTCCCGACGAAGCACGACAAGGGCCGCCTGTCCGTGACAGGGCTGCGCTCCGGCAAGCAGCGCCTGGGCGCGCTCTCCGCTGCCGTGTGGCAGGAAAACCTGGGCGTCCGCTATGCAGGCGTCTTCGATGCCGCACCGCTGCCGGGCCTGCGCGCGCCCTTTTCCGGGGGTGCGTCCCTGGAGGACAAGACCGCCACGCTGCTGTTTTCCGTGGACGACTACGCCCTGCCCGACGGCTTTGACCCCGGCACGCTGTCCCCGGCCATGGCAGGCGTGCGCCTGGGCGGCGTCCTTAATGCCGAGGGCGGCGTCCGGTTCGAGGAGGGCGCCCTTGCCAGCCGCCTCGGGCTGTTCATCACCAAGGGTTCCATGGCCTTTGGCACGGACGGCGTCAGGATAGACGGCATGCGCCTTTATTTCGAATCACCGGACCTCCTGAACTTCCGCAGCGACCCGGCCCAGATGCTCGCCTTCGACACGTTGAGCGCGGCCCAGATCGAGATGACCAACGGCGTGATCACCTTTCAGGTGGAGCCGGGCGGCGTGGTCCTTGTGGAGCGCGCCCGCTTCGACTGGTGCGGCGGCCATCTGGAGAGCCGGGCCTTCCGGGTGGTCCCGGGCCACGACGAATACGACGCGACCCTCTATTGCTCCAACCTGAAGCTGACCGAACTGCTGCGCCAGCTTGGACTGGCCACGGCCCGGGGCGACTCCGCCCTCAGCGGCGAGCTGCCCGTGACCTGGAAGAACGGAAAGATCTCCTTCAACGAAGGGTTCCTGCACTCCACCCCCGGCCAGAGCGGCGTCATCCAGGTGGAAGGGCTGGAACACATGCTGAGCGCCATCCCCGAGGGCACGCCGGAGCGCAACCAACTGGAACTGGCCCGGGCGGCCATGAAGGACTTCGAATACTCATGGATACGACTGCGGGCGGACAGCGTGGGCGACGACCTGCTCATGCGCCTGTCCGTGGACGGCAGGCCAGCTGGACTGCTCCCCTTTGTCTACAGAAAGGACCTCGGCGGGTTCATCAAGGTCGAGGGAGACTTCAAGGGATCAAACTTCCAGGGACTGCGGCTCGATGTGAATTTCACCTTACCCTTGGACCATATTTTGCTATATAAGGACGTCATCGGACGGATGGAATAAATAATCGTCATCGGGCGGATGGAATAATCAATCGTCATCGGACGGATGGAATAAAAGATCGTCATCGGACGGATAGAATAAGGGGATAATCATGAAACGGACACTCGCGACCATGGCCGCCGCCCTGCTGCTCTCGCCCCTGGGGTGCGGCTCCACCCACAAGGTGGAGGTGGCCCCGGTGGAGATCAAGCCCATCCACATCACCATAGACGTCAACGTCAAGGTGGACCGGGCCCTGGACGATTTCTTCTCGGACATCGACCAGCAAAAAGCGCAGGAGACGGAGGTTCCCAATGCGAAATAGACTGCACATCATGGCCGCCACGGCTCTGGCCGTCTGCCTGGCCGTCTGCCTGGCAAGCGGGCCGGCCCTGGCAGGACAGCTCAAGGACCGCATGCTTGAGCGGCTGCCCACCATCACCGCCCTCAAGGCCCAAGGCATCATCGGCGAGAACAACCAGGGATACCTGGAGTTTCGCGGCCCGCAAACCCAGGCCGACGTCGTTCAGGCCGAGAACGCGGACCGGGCCACGGTCTACAAGGCCATCGCCCAGAAGACCAATACCACCCCCGAGCTGGTGGGCCAGCGCCGGGCCGAGCAGATCACCCGGCAGGAGCCCGCCGGAACCTGGCTCCAGATGCCCGACGGCTCCTGGTACAGGAAATAGGTCCAAAATCATCCATTCCCGGCGGCGCGGTGTCCTTTGATGCCGCGCCGCCGCTGACGCTTCACCCATGCGCACAGCCCAGTTCG
>CAMYLL010000091.1 GCA_947259235.1 uncultured Pseudodesulfovibrio sp.
AAGAACTCACGGCCCCATCCATTGTCATTTCGCCCGAATAGTCAGCGCATTGTTCAATCGTTATGAGCGGTTGCCAGACTTAGCAACAATATTTTCAAAATGCGCCAAGCGAAAAGCCTCGATGACGGCCTTGTGATAGCTGGCCTTCCTGTTGGCCAGCCCGGGGATGCGGAAGTTGCCCGCGGTGTCCACCATTGCATAGCTGCGGGTCTGCCACTGGAAGGCGAGGACCACCATGTCAGTGCCCGGCCGGTCCGGGAAAATCTCGCCCTTGCGCAGCAGGTTTGCCCGCCCTTCCAGAGTGACGAAATGATTGTCGGCGCGCTCTCCCGCGTTATCCAGGGGCTGGTTGGCCAGGGCGGCGGTCAGGGCGCGGATCAGCCCGGCCTGTTTGCGCACAAAGGCGTGGTTCACGCGACCGGGAAGATCATAGGGCGTGCCCCAGGCCGGGCGCGCATCGTGGATGGTGGCCAGGGTGAACCCGGCGAACCCGGCCAGGGCCATGGGCTCGCCGCCCAGCTCCGGCATGTCGGGCAGATAGCTCTGCCAGGCGCGCCTGCCGGGACGCAGCGTGTCCTGAAAGAGTGCGGCCTCGTCCGCCCGGGTCCGGGCGAGCCCGCTCACAGCGTTCTTGAGCAGTATATCCAACGGGCGGAAGAAGGCGGTCCGGTTGACGCTGGGCATCAGGTCATGGAGCCACCCCTTGTCGAAACCGCCCACGCCGTCGCCATGGCTGGAAAGATAGAGGGAAACATGGGCGGCCACGCTCCGCTCGCCGATGACGTCACGCAGGGCCCGGGCTGACTTGATGTCCTCCAACTGTCCGGCGGCGTCTTCGAGTATGGCGGCCTGGCTCTCCCTGGCCGGGGCCACGAAGTCGGCGAGGATGACCCGCTCCTCGTCGAGCAGGGGAAAGTCCGCAATGGTGGAGTTGACCCAGTTGAGCCGCCTCAGCAGAAGACGCTGGGCCGCCAGATGCTTGATCCGGTCCTGGCGGGCCGCCTCGGTCATGGCAGAGTGGCCCTTGCCCGGCCTGATTGCACCACGCCCCTCCAGGCCCACGGGGCTCATACGGCCCATCTGGCCCCCATGCCCCATCCCGGCCTTCTCGGCCACCGTGGACATGTCGTCCATCTCACCCATCTCGACGACCTCGGCGGCCATGCCCATCTGCTCTGGCATGCCCATTTGCTCCGGCTGGCCCATTTGCTCCGGCTGGCCCATGAGGCGCAGCCGCATCAGCTCGTTGGTCAGGTCGTCCTCGCGGTCGCGCACCACGGCCTTGATGGCCCGCTTGATCAGGGCGCGGTCCGCCTCGTCGGCCATGATGTCGTCGGCAAAGGGGTTCGGGGCGTCGAGTATCTCCAGCAGTCGGGTGGCTTCATCCACCCGCTGATCGAGTTCATTCTTGCGGCTTTTCAGCAGCTTGCCCTTGGTCACCAGGGCCCAGGTGAATTCACGCATGCCCGCCTGGGCGCATTCCTTGCCCGCCGAGGCCACCAGCAGGACAGACCGCTTGGGCGGATGCGCGGCGAACCCGGCGGCCACGTCCATGAGGGTGGCGATGGACACGGCTTCGTCCGCACCCGGGGCCTCGCCCGCCACCAGCCCGGTGGAGTCGTAGAACGCCTCGATGATAAGGGTCTGCTTTGCCAGCTCCGGGTCGCTGCCCGGGATCAGGCAATAGACGTTCTGGGCGCGGACATTGCGCCAACCGGCGCGGGACGAGAGCCGGGCCGTGGCCAGATGGCGCGGGCCGGATGCAGTGATATCCCCGCCCAGCACCGAGCGCGCCTGATCCAGAGACATCCAGAAGATCGGGAAATCAACCGGCGTCAGCTCGAATTTCGAATCAAAGAGAGAGCGGGGAGACGGGCCGCCGTCACCGCCCTGCCCCAGGTAGATAAGGGCGCGTGCGCCGAGCATGGCCGCGTTGGTCCAGTTCTTGGCCGAGTCCATGTCCATGAGGACCGTGGCGCCGGAAACGTCCAGCCCGTCGAAATCATTGAGTTCGCCCTTCCCCACATAGATGAGGGGGCCGTGGAATCCGGGCGGGGCCACCGCGCCGGTGGACAGGGCGTTGGAGCGCATCTGCCTGAGGCTGACCATGCCGCCGCCCATGATGTGCAGCTCCGCACCCCGGGACAGCATGACCGGGACATGAAAGGTCTGCCGCCCCGGTTCGACGCCGGGGAGCAGTCGCCGCAGCTCGGATTCGACCATGTCCGCAGCGCGGATGGCGCCCACGGACCCCGGGGAGCGGTCGCCCAGAGCGGCGAGGCGCTCGATGAATCCCCGGCTGCCGTGGGGTGCGGACGCCGTGGCAGGGGGCGCGCCGCCCGCCGAAAGCGGCAGGGACAGAAGAAGAACGCCCAGAAGCAGAGCGGTCAGCCCGCGCCGGACCATGGGCTACCCCCTCTCCCCGGTGGGTTCGGGGCTCCCGTTCCGCTTGGTTCCGGTGAGCTTTTCGCCGATGCCGCCCACGGAGATGTCGAGTTCCTCGCGCCGCTCCACGCGGTCCACAACGCCGTCGCGCACCCAGATGACGCGGTCGGAGACATTGAGCATCTTGTAGTCGTGAGTGGCAGAGATGATGGTCACCCCGCGCTCCTCGGAGAGCATCTGCATCAGCTCGATGATCTCCTCGCCCGTCGAAAGATCGAGGTTGCCGGTGGGCTCGTCGGCCAGGATGATGGCCGGATCGTTGGCCAGGGACCGGGCCACGGCCACGCGCTGCTGCTGCCCGCCCGAGAGCTCCAGCGGCTTGTGCTGAAACCGCTCGCCAAGGCCCACCAGCTTGAGCAGCTCGATGCCCTTGTCCTGGGCGTCGTCCGCGTTCATTCCGGCAAAGGTCATGGGCAGGGTCACGTTTTCCAGGGCGGACATGACCGGGATGAGGTTGAAGGTCTGAAATATGTACCCGATCTTGCGGTTGCGCAGCCAGGCCAGCTCGTAGGCGTCGAGCTGGGAGATGTCCACCTCGTCGATGAACACCTTGCCCTCGGTGGGTTTGTCCAGCCCGCCGATCATGTTGAACAGGGTGGACTTGCCCGAGCCGGACGGTCCCATGATGGAGATGTACTCGCCCTCGAATATCTCGAGATCAACGCCCTTGAGAGCCATGACCTCGACCTTGCCCATGGTGAAACTCTTGGTCACGCCCACGACGCGGACAATGGTGCGTCTTTCTTCGTTCATAGACTCTTCCTAGTGCTCGGCCCTGATGGCGTTGATGGGTTCCATGCGGGCGGCCACGAGGGCGGGGTAGAGAACGCCCAGCAGGCTGAGGAGGCATCCGGCCAGGGTGGCCATGCCCACGGAGCCGAGCATCCCCGCCCAGGGCAGATCGGCCCAGGCGGCCAGACCAAAACGGACCGCCCCGGTCAAAAGGGATATGAGCCCGCCCAAAACGGCCCCTATGGACGCGCCCAGGAGCCCCTGCATGGCCGCCTCAAGCAAAAAGAGGCGCAGGATCATGGAATCAAGCGCGCCCAGGCACTTCATGACCCCTATCTCGGAAAACCGCTCCGTGACGGACATAAGCTGGGCGTTGACGATGCCCACCGTGCACACCAGCAGGGAGAGAATGACGATCCACCGCTCCTTGGCCGACATGGAGACCGCGCCGTCGGCCAGGTCGACATCGTACCCGGCGGCGGACAAGGCCGTGGCCGCATCGCGCCCGCCGTGCACGAGCAGTCCGCCGGCCACATCGAGATTGACCAGCACGAAGGCGAGAAACGACACGGCCAGCACCAGGCTCGACACGGTGATCATAGACCTGAAGAAACGGACCTGCAGGCTCTTGAAGCTGATTTCCACGGACTTGGCAAAGGAGAGGGTGATGAGCCGGTCGATGCGCCCCTTGGATTTCCCCGCCCCTGCTGCTTGCTTGGTCATGGGGTCACCCCGCAAATTAAACGGCTGATTTTCCACATTCTCCAGACTTTATGCACAAGCGTCCTCCGTGACAAGTTCTAAACGTGCGGCGGACGCGTTTTTTTCATGCCCGCCGCGCCTCGGAGACGGTCCAGCCTGATGGGTTCAAGGCCCGATGCAGCCACAACCGCAAGCAGGCGATCGAGGAACTCCAGGGCCGCAGCGTTCATGCGCTGATGATGCAGCATGAACCCGATGCGCCCCGTCTGCGCCGCAGCGGCGACCTCGTCGACCAGGGCGCGCACCCCCTGTTCCGGGTCGGCCTCGCGCCGGGTGTGCAGGTCCACGTTGACGGGGATGTCGGGCAGCTCCGGAGGCAGGGGCACTGCGCGCTGCGCCCCGTCCGAGCGCGACACGGCCGCATATCCGGCCCGGAGCAGGATATCCCCTGTCTCGGCGTCGAAACGGTTCCAGGGCGGGGTGAAAACCGGGCAAAAGCTCTCGCCCATGATCTCCTCCAGCCGGGCGCGGCCCCGGGCAAGGTCCGCGGCCTTGGCGTCCCGGTCCCTGTCCGTGCCGAACTCGCCCTTCTTGCCCTCCCGCTGATGGTTCACGTGCCGCCATCCGTGCTGATGCCAGCACCAGAGGTCGGCGTCGCCGGCCCATTCCCGCAGGACGGCCCACCGAGGCGCGGTGAGCCAGGCGGGCGTCACGGCCAGATGGAGCGGCAGCCCGTGATCGCGAAACAGGGCCATCATCCGACGGCACGCCTCCCCCGGCACGGCCACGTCGTCGGCGCGAAAAAAGACCCCGGTCCCGGCAGGCGCGGCGCACAGCGTAGCGGACAGCTCGCCCACGGCCCGCTCAAGGAGGTCCGGCCCGGCGGTCCATAGGGAAGAGATCACGGATTTGACGATCATAATGCGCACGAATAGCACACCCCCCGCCCTTATGGCAAAAGGGGAAACGCGGCCTGCACGGGCGCAGACGAAGAGGCGTTGACGAAGAGGAGGAGGCCGGAAAAGGAAGGCGTCGCGGAGCGGTCAGGCCACCAGCGCCTTGCCCTGGCCGCCCAGGACCGAGCGGACCACGTCGCGGAACTCGCGCACCGGCGAGGTGTAGCCCCGGCCAGCAGGATAGGAAAGGCACAGCGGAACCTGAAGGGTCTCGGGCCAGAGCACGGCCTGGCCCGCGTCGGCCAGCCGCCTGCCGTCGTCCTCCCGCAGCACGGCCACCCCCATGCCCTCGGCCACCAGCTCGCGCATGATGTTCTCGTCCACGGTCTGCTCCACCGGGTTCGGCTCCACGCCGTAGGCGGACATGCGCTCGCGCACGGCCACATGGAAGGGACACCCTCTAAAGGAATATATCCAGGGCAGGGCGGCCAGCGCCCGCCAATCCCCGGGCTTCACCCGGTCGGCCATGGCCGTGGGGATGGCGATGACCAGCGTGGCCGAGGCCACGAACTCGTCATGCACGCCCTCCTCGCCCCACATGCCGTAGCGGAAGCCCACGTGCATCTCGCCCGAACGCAGCGAGTTAGCGGTGTAGCGGCTCTGGGAAACGATGAAGGAGAGCTGCACCCCGGGCACGGCGGTGCGCATGTAGCGGGCCAGCTCGGCCATGCGCAAAAAGGCCGGGTCGGTATTGAGCCCCACGATGAGCCGGGCCTCGGACGTGCACTTGAGGCTCGCGCCCCTGGAGCGGAAGTCCTCCATCGCCTGGACCGCGCTGCGCGCATAGGGGAGCAGGGTCTCGCCCTCGGAGGTCAGGGCCATGCCCCGCGCCTGACGCACGAACAAGGGATAGCCCAGCCAGTCCTCCAGCTGCTTGATCTGCCCGCTCAGGGCCGACTGGCTCAGGAAAAGGGACTCTGCGGCGCGGGTCAGGTTGCCCTCAAAGGCCACGGCCAGGTAACACTGCAACTTCCGAATATCCATGCTCCCTCCGAAACCGCCCGGATCATCGGGCAAGCGTTCAGCATTTGCGAACGGTCCCAAAACAAATTCAAATTGGATTTTCCACGCTCATTCCATGATAAGGACAAAAAATCAAGGCGGAAAAACAACCATGAGTCAACGGAAAATCGGAACGCTCTCCCTGTGCTGCATGATGGTCGGGGCCGTGCTCGGCTCGGGCATCATCATCCTGCCGCCCCTGGCCATCGAGGCGGCAGGACCGTGGGCACTCCCGGCCTGGGGGCTGACCGCCGCCTTTGGCGTGGGCTTTGCCTATGTCTTTGCCCGGGCCGGAACCATCATCCCGGGCGAGGGGGGCGCGGCCGACGCCGTGGACCTTGCCTTCGGCCCCGCTGCCAGGGAGCTGGCGGGCTATACCCTGGCCGGTGCAGCCCTGTTCGGCCCGGCCGCCGTCATGCTGACCATTGTGGACTACCTGCCCCCGGCCCTGCTGCCCGGCTCGCCTGCGGCCCGCGGCCTCGCCGCCGCCGCGGCCCAGGTGGCCTGCGCCGTCCTCCTTGCCAGCGGGCTGCGCACCATGAGCCGGGTGACCACGGTCCTGGCCACCACGGCCACGGCCCTGCTCCTGGCGGGTTCCGCCGTGACCCTGCTCTTTCATGCGGGGCCAGGCCTGACGGCGCGGGCCGCATCCCTGCCGCCCTTCGACGCCCCGGTCATGGGCTCCACCCTGCTCCTGCTCTTCTGGGCCGTGGTCGGCTGGGAGGTGGTGGGCAACTACGGGGCCGAGGTGGCAGACCCGCGCCGCACCGTGCCGCGTGCCGCCATCATGGCCGCGCTGGTGGTCGGGCTGGTCAGCCTGGCCGTGGCCGCCGGGCTGCAGCTGGGGCGGTTCCCGGCCCAGGCGGGCCACGGCGTGGCCGGGCTGCTCCACCCCTTGTTCGGCCCCCTGGCTCCCTGGATCATGGCCGGGCTGGTGTCCGCCCTGTGCCTGACCACTTATCTGATGTTCGTCGGCGGCGTGTCGCGGCTGGTTGCCCATCTGGCCCGCCAGGGCGGCCTGCCCGGACTGCTCGACAGGCGCAACACACGCGGCGTGCCCGTGGTGGTGGTCGCGCTGTACACCCTGGTCCACCTGCTCCAGATCGGCCTCGCCTCGCTGGGCGTCCTCGACGTGGCCGCACTGGTGACCATTGCGGACGGCTTCTTCCTGGCAAACGCCCTGCTCGGCACGCTGGCCGCCGCCCGCCTCTTCACCGCGCTCGTCCCCCGTCTGGTGGCCGCGCTCCTCGGGCTGGGCATCCTCGCGGTGCTGACCCACTCGGGCTGGCCGGTGCTGACCGCCCTCGCCTGCATGACGCTCGTCGTGGTCTGGCGGTCACGGCGGGCAGCCGCCCGGCTCCCCCGGCCGGACGCGCCCCGGCCAGACGCACCCCGGCCGGACGCCCCCCGGGAGGAAGGAGCCACGCCTTGACATCAGCCCGGTTTCCATCAAGGATTCACTCGCACGGCCCGGTTTAGCCCCGGCCGCCACAACCCAAAAAAGACATGGAGATGATGATGAGCATATTCGGCAAGAGCGTTCCCTTTTACAAGATGCAGGGCTGCGGCAACGACTTCGTGGTCATCGACAACCGGGAAGCCGGTGTGCCGACGGCCGCCATGAAGGACTGGGCCACCGCCCTCTGCGCCCGCGCATTCGGCGTCTATGCGGACGGCCTGTTCTTCCTGGAGACGTCCGACGACCCGGAGCTGGACTACCGCTGGCATTTCTACAACTCCGACGGCTCCCGGGCGGAGATGTGCGGCAACGCCTCGCGCTGCGCGGGCAAGCTGGCCCACGCCCTGGGCCTGGCCCCGGCCGAGCACACCTTTGGCACCGATGCAGGCCCCATCCGGGCCAAGGTGCTCCTCGACGGCCCGGACGCCGGACGGGTCAAGGTGCAGCTCACCCCGCCCAAGGGGCTTGAGACGAATCTGGCCCTCGACGTGGACGGCGAAGCCCTGACCGTGCACTTTGCCGACACGGGCGTGCCCCACGCCGTGGTGTTTGTGGACGACGTGGCCGCTGTGGACGTCAGGTCGCTCGGCGCCAAGCTCCGCAACCACGAGCGGTTCGCCCCGGCCGGGACCAACGTCAACTTCGTCCAGGTCACGGACGGCTCGACCATGCTCCTGCGCACCTACGAGCGGGGCGTGGAGGACGAAACCTACGCCTGCGGAACCGGCGCATGCGCCGCCCAGCTCGTGGCCAACGCCCTGGGGCTGACCGGCCAGCGCGCGGACCTGACCACCACGGGCGGCGAGGTGCTCACCGTGTTTCTCGAAGACGGCAGCGTCTTCCTCCAGGGCGCGGCAGAGCTGACCTTCACGGGCGAGGCCTACCTCGCGCCCCTGGGCCTGAGCCTGTAGAATGACACCGGGTGGCCGGGGTCGGCTCCAGACTCTCCGGGCACGCCTCCCATGAAACCAACCAGTCGGCCGGGCTGCCTCACACGGCGGACCGGCCGATTTCCGCTTCGCACTGTTGCAACCCCGCAAAAAAAGGCCGCCCGGAATCGGGCGGCCTGTGCTGTCGTCTGAACGTTGGGGTTGACTGGCCGTTGAAGTAACGCAGCAATCGTGCGTTTTCCAACAGCCTGTTAATCGTACAGCTTGTCCACTTCCTCATAGACATAACGCATGTACATCATCTTGGGCGAGCCGCCCATGGCCACGGCCAGCAGACCGGCGTCGATGATCTCGTCGCGGGTGGCTCCATGGGTGGCCGCGTTCTGTACATGCAGGGAGATACACATGTCGCACTGGGACAGGATCGAGCAGGCGATGAGGATCAGGGACTGATACTTGTCCTCGATGGCGCTGCCTTTCTTGATGGAAGCGGTGAACCCCTGGTACGCCTTGAAGACGTCCCG
>CAMYLL010000092.1 GCA_947259235.1 uncultured Pseudodesulfovibrio sp.
CACGCCTCGATCATGGTCAAAAGCGCGGCGGCCCACCCCGAGGGCGGCCGGGTGGGCGTCAAGTTCCGCCTCGGCTTCAACAAGGGCGAGGATGTATACATAGAACTGGCCAAACGCCTTCAGGACGTGGGCGTGGACTGGGTCACCATGCATCCCCGCTACGGCCGCCAGATGTTCGCCGGTCAGGCCGACTGGTCCAAGCTGGCCCTGCTCAAGCAGGCGGTCTCCATTCCCGTGATAGCCTCCGGCGACCTGTTCACGGCCGAGGACGGGGTCCGCTGCGTGGAAGAAACAGGCGTGGACGCCGTCATGTTCGCCCGCGGGGCGCTCTACGATCCGTCCATCTTCGCACGCTTCCGCTCCCTTCGCGCCGGGGTCGAGCCTGCCCCCCGCGACGGCGAGTTCCTGGCCGCCATAGTACGCGAGCACATCCGCCTGACCAGGCTTTACGAGGGAGACGGTCGATCCTTCCGCAAGATCCGGTCCATCATCCCCCGGTATGCCAAGGGGCTCCGGGGCATACGCGCCCTGCGCGCCTCGCTCCTGGAATGTCGGGATTGGCAGGCGCTGGAGGAGGCCGCCTCGGTCATCGCCCGGCTCGAACCCGCCGACAACACCGGCCCGGAAACGCTTGTTGACGAAATTTGCCAATAGCGGTTACAACCACCCGTAATCGTCATCAATAGTTTCGCACTTTTTTTGAAAAGGAAGCGGTGCATCCATGTCCACCGAAACGACTGAAATCCTGCTTGAGGCAGGAACCAACGAGCTTGAGATCGTCGAATTCTATCTTGAGGAGACCCCCAAGAAGGACGAAGACAGCCCCAAAGGGGCCTCGCAGGACGCACCCAAGACCCGCAAAGGTTATTACGGGGTCAACGTTGCCAAGGTGCTCGAGATCATACGCATGCCCGAGGTGACCGAGATGCCCGAGGTCTCCCACGAGTCTGTCCTCGGTGCATTCAACCTCCGCTCGCGCATCATCCCCCTGCTCGACCTCTCCAAGTGGCTCAAGAAGAAGCGCGTGGAAAACGAGCCGCCCAAGGTCATCGTCACGGAGTTCAACCAGGTCACCTCGGCCTTCATGGTCTCCGGCGTCACCCGCATCCACCGCATCAGCTGGGAAGATGTCGAGGCACCCAACAAATACGTCTCCGCCCTGTCGAGCGACTCCATCACCGGCGTGGTCAAGTTCGACGACCGAATCGTCTTCATCCTGGATCTGGAGCGCATCGTCTCCGAGCTCAACCCGGAGATGCGCCTCAAGCTCGACGACAACGCGGTGTTCAACGCCGACGAGGGCTACCGGGCGCTCATCGCGGACGACTCCCCCCTCATCCGGGAGATGATCCGCGACATGCTCGGCCAAGCCGGGTTCCGGGTGGAAAAGACCAACAACGGCAGGGAGTGCTGGGACCGGCTCAAGGAGATCAAGCAGAGCGCTCTGGACGAGAACCGCCCCATCACCGACTTTGTCCAGGTCGTGGTCTCCGACATCGAGATGCCCATGATGGACGGCCATCACCTGACCAAGCGCATCAAGGAGGACCCGGCCCTCAAGGACCTCCCGGTCATCCTCTTCTCGTCGCTCATCACCGAGAAGCTCCGCTACCGGGGCGAATCCGTTGGCGCGGACGACCAGATTTCCAAACCCGAAATAACCTACCTCGCCCAACGCGCCGCCGCTCTCATCGAGGGGCGCAAGAAGCGCTGAGCCGTCCCCTGTTTTCACCAGACCACAAAAAAGGCCTTCGGAATTCCGAAGGCCTTTTGCTTTTCATGGTCTCGCCGCGTGAAAACGGCAAGAATGCCCTAGCAGATGCGCGGGAGCTGTTCCCCTTCGAGCATGTTCAGCAGCCGCTTGCCGCCGAGCCGGGTGACCAGAACCACCTTGCCCGGATTCGCATCGGTCATCACGCCTATCTGACAGGCGTCCTTGCCCAGCGGGTCGGCACGCATGATCTCCAGGGCCTTTTCCGCATGCTCCTGTGGCAGGACGCAGAGGAACTTGCCCTCGTTGGCCAGATAGAGCGGGTCAAGGCCCAGGATGGAACACCCGCCGCTGACCTCGGGCCGGACAGGCAGGGCCGATTCGTTCAGCTCGCAGCAGACGTTGGAGCTGGCGGTGATCTCGTTGAGGGTGGTGGCCAGGCCGCCCCGGGTGGGGTCGCGCAGCACGTGCACCTCGGGCAGCTCGCGCACGAGCCTGATGAGCAGATGGTTGAGGGACGCGCAGTCGCTCTCCACCTTGGACTGGAAGTCGAGCCCCTCGCGGGTTCCCAGGATGGTCAGCCCGTGGTCGCCGATAGTGCCGGAAATGAGCACCGCGTCGCCGGACCGGGCGGAGTCCCCGCTGGGAGCCGGGTCCACGATGATGTCCCCGATGCCCGTGGTGTTGATGAAAATCTTGTCCACCGCGCCCTTGGGCACGACCTTGGTATCGCCGGAGACGATGGTCACCCCAGCCTCGCGGACAGCCTCGCCCATTGCGGCCACGATCTTTTCCAGATCGTCCATGGGCAGCCCTTCCTCTATAATATAGGCGCAGGTCATGTAGCGCGGAATGGCTCCCATCATGGCCACGTCGTTGACCGTGCCGTGCACGGCCAGGGAGCCGATGTTGCCGCCGGGGAAGAAGATCGGGTCCACGGTGAAGGAGTCGGTGCTCATGGCGATGCGCCCCGAGACTGCCAGTTCCGCCGCGTCGTTGAGCCGGTTGAGCTCGTCGTTGCCCAAATATTTGAGGAAGAGTTCCGAAATGAGGCGCTGTGAGGCGCGGCCGCCGCTGCCGTAATCCAGGAGAACTTTATCGCTCATGACTAGTCCAGTTTATATTTGTAATAGGCAGCGCAGCTGCCCTCGGTGGAGACCATGCAGGGGCCGACCGGGTTGGCCGGCGTGCATGCCTTCTTGAACAACGGGCATTCGTCGGGCTGCTTGATGCCCTTGAGGATGTCGCCGCACTTGCAGCCGGGCAGGGCCGGGCCTTCCTCGATGACGATGCCGAACTCCTTCTTGGCGTCAAAGGATTCCCACTCGGGGCGAATCTCCAGGCCGCTCCCGGGAATACATCCGATGCCGCGCCACAGGGCATCCGTGGTCTCGAAGACCTCGTACATGATCTCCCGCGCCTTGGCGTTGCCCGCGTCGCTGACGATACGGGTGTAGTTGTTCACCACATGGGCCTCGCCCGCGTTGCGCCACTGCACCATCTGGAGCAGCGCCTGGAGGATGTCCAGCGGCTCGAACCCGGTGATCACGGCGGACTTGCCATACTTTTCGGCGATGAACTTGTAAGGCTCCAGGCCGATAATGGCCGAGACGTGGCCGGGCAGGATGAACGCCTCGATGCCCGCCTGCTCGTCGGCCAGGAGCACCTCCAGCGCCGGGGGAACGGTTTTGTGAAAGCAGAGTATGCGCAGATTGCCTATGCCCTGCTCCCGCGCCATCTTCATGGTGGCGGCAATGGTCGGGGCCGTTGTCTCGAACCCGACGCCGATGAAGACCACCAGATCGCCCGGGTTCTCCCTGGCGAGCTTGATGGTATCAAAGGGTGAATAGACGATCTTGACCCGGGCGCCATCGGCCTGGGCCTTTTTCAGGTTGCGTCCGTTGTGGCCGGGCACGCGCATCAGGTCGCCGAATGTGGCCATGATCACGTTGTCCCTGCCCGCCAGGTCCAGAAAGGCGTTGACTTCGGACTCGTGGGTTACACAGACCGGACAGCCGGGGCCGCTCAGGTGGACAATCTCGTCCGGCAGGAGCGAACGCAGACCGCTCTGGAAGATGGCAACGGTATGCGTCCCGCAGACTTCCATGAAACGCAGGCCTCCCGAAAGCTCGGCGCGGAGCTTGTCGAGAATTTTTCCACACAACTCGGGATCACGAAATTTCGTCAATAATTCGAAGCTCAAATCAGAACCCTCTTGTTGATTTTTTACTCCCCGCACCCCGGGGTCAGGACTCTCCATATCCTTATTACACTCAGCGGGCAAACAAAATCAAAAACCACTTGCCTGTTCCTAAAATCAATCAATCCGGCCTGTTCGCATAAAGCTATCCACCCGCTCCCTCATCCCTGCGGACAGGGGCGTCCCGCGTGTTTTTTTGAACATATGTCCATTTTAAGCTTGACACCTAGACATATGAGCATGCATTCATATGTATAAACCGACCACGGAGTGCAGGGCTGTTCAGCACTCCAACCACCGATACAACGGAGGAAAAAATGTCGTATTTTACCAGACGAGGATTCATGACATCGCCGGGCACACCTGCCGGAACAATCGCCGATGACAACGCCGCCTACGGCCGCGGATTCGGGAACGATCGCTGCCAGGGGGCGGGACAAGGCCGCAACCGCGCACAGGGCAACGGCCAGGGTAACGGCCAGGGACTCGGCATGAATGGCGGCAACGGCGCAGGACGCCGTGGCATGAACGGACAAGGCGCATGCAGGCGGGGAGATCAGCCCCGGCCCTTTGCCTCGCGGCTCATGGACCGGGCCATGGCCCAGGACACAGAGGACTTCAGCCCTGCCGCAGGCCAGTTTGCCGGAAACGGATACGGCCCCGGAGCCGGATGCGGAATCAGGCGGCGCATGCGCCGCAGGGGTAACGGTCCCGCACAAGGCGGTTCCGGCATGAACAACACAAACTTCTGACCAACAACATATGGCCAGCACAATGCAAGGATACGTACAATGAAAGTAGCAGTGACCAGCGAGGGGCCAACCCTCGACTATCAGGTGGACCCCCGCTTCGGCCGGGCTGGCGGATTCGTCATCGTGGACACCGAGACCATGGAAACAACGTACATCGATAACGGCAGCTCCCAGGTGCGGGCACAGGGCGCGGGAATCCAGGCCGCGGAGAACGTGGCCAACGCGGGAGCGCAGGTGATCCTGACGGGCTACGTCGGCCCCAAGGCGTTTACCGCTCTGGCCGCAGCCAAGATCAAGGTGGGTCAGGACGTGGACGGCATGACCGTGCGCGAAGCCGTCGAGAAATTCATCCGAGGCGACGTGCCCCTTGCCGACGCGCCCAACGCCCAGGAAGGCGGCGGAAAGTAACGACCGGGAACACGGCGGACCGGAGTTCCGGTCCGCCGTGTTCCTTAAGCATTCTCAGCTTCAGTCTCCTGCCGCAGGCGGGAACCCCGCGTGAATCCCCAGATATTCCCGCCCGAAAGTCGTCTTCACTCCTCCGCTTGGCCCCTGGCGGCATCCTCCCCGGCAAAAAGGCATCTTTCACGACCCGGCGCGCTTTATTTTTCCCACGCCTGCTGGTAGGTTGAATCCGCCGGACGCAATGCCGCATCCTGCCAGACGCACCCCCCGACGTATCCACGATGAGCACCGCCAAGCCCTCTTCCACGCCCGAGCCCGAATTCCGCTCGCCCCTGCCTCCGCCGCCGCCCATGGTCTTCGACCCCGGCCTCGACGTGCCGGACGATGCCCGGTGCAGGGAGTTCTGGAGCAGCTTCGACATGCTCGACAACGTGGCCCAGCACAGCATGATGGTGGCTCAGGTGGCCACCTTCCTGGCCAGACGGGGCAAGCAGATGGGCCTTGAACTGGACGTGCCCACAGTACGCGCCTCGGCCATGATGCACGACATCGCCAAGTCCTATTCCATCCGGCACGGCGGCAACCACAGCCAACTGGGCGGCGCGTGGACCGTGGCCCTCACGGGCAACCCGGCCATCGCCATAGGCGTCACCCACCATGTCTTCTGGGCCTTCGACATGGACCTGACGAAATATTTCACGCCGCTGGCCGTCATCTACGCGGACAAACGCGTCCGCCACGACGGCCTGGTCAGCCTCGAATCCCGGTTCACGGACCTGATCAAGCGATACGGCGTCAACGACTATATTCGCGGGCGGATCGAGACCACGAAAACCCAGGCCGTGGATCTCGAAACCCTCCTGAGCAACACCCTTGAGGTAGATTTGAATGCATGTGATTTTGATAGCGGGCGGCTGGTCTGACGAGCGCGAGGTATCGCTCTCGGGAGCAAGGAAAATTCATTCGGCCCTTGAAGAGCTGGGCCACGAGGTTGCCTTCTTCGACCCGGCCAGCGACTTCAAGAACCTGCTCAACGTGGCCCGCGACGCGGACTTCGCCTTCATCAACCTGCACGGAACCCCGGGCGAGGACGGCCTGATCCAGGCGGTGCTCGACAAGGCGGGATGCCCGTATCAGGGCGCCGGGGCCGCTGCCTCCTACCTGGCCCTGAACAAGGCCGCCTCCAAGGAAGTATTCGAGGACAAGGGGATCGCCACGCCGGACTGGCAGTTCGTCACCCACACCCAGGGGCCGGATACCCCGCCGGAGCTTGAGCTGCCCGTTTTCGTCAAGCCCAACAAGGGCGGGTCGAGCCTGGGCATGAGCCTTGTCCGCACCGCCGAGGAGTTCCCCGCTGCCCTGGCCAAGGTCTTTGCCATGTGCCAGTCCGCCCTGGTGGAAACCTTCATCCCCGGCGTGGAGCTGACCTGCGGCATCCTGGGCGGCCGCCCCCTGCCCCTGATAATGATCACCCCCAAACAGGGCGCGCCCTTCTTTGACTACGAAAACAAATACGCGGCCGACGGAGCCGAGGAAATCTGCCCCGCACCAGTACCGGAGGAGATCACCAGCCTGATCCAGGCGCAGATGGTCACGGCCCACAACGCCCTGGGTCTGACCGGGTACAGTCGGGGCGACTTCATCCTCACCCAAGACGGCACGCCCTACCTGCTGGAAGTCAACACCCTGCCCGGCATGACCCCCACCAGCCTGCTCCCGCGCGCCGCAGCCCAGGCGGGCCTCTCCTTTGCCGAGCTCATCGCCGAGCTCATCCGCCTCGGGCTGGAAGAAAGGGGCCGCTAGCATGGCGTCGGCCATCGACGCGGCCCTGGCCGCCTACAATATCGGCTGGAAGTGCGCCATTCCGATGCTCCGGCTCAACCATCGCCTGCGCGACGGATGGGACCAGCGCACACTCGACGGCGGGCTGCCCGCCCCGGCCGACCTGTGGATACAGGCCGCCAGCGGCGGCGAGGCCTACCTCGCCTGGGAAGTGCTCAAGGACCTCTCGCCCCCGCCCGGTTCCTCCCTGCGCGTGCTCGCCACCACGGCCACGCGCCAGGGCTACGAAACCCTCTGCCGCGCGGCCGAGGACATCGGCGCGCGCAAATCCGGCGTGGCTGTCCAGCCCTGGTATTTTCCCTTTGACGCGCCGCAGATCATGCGCCGGGTGGTGGGCCACGTCCGTCCCCGCTGCGCCCTGATCCTGGAGACGGAAATCTGGCCCGGGTTCCTCAGCGCCTGCCGCTGCCACGGCGTGCGCGTGCTCCTGGCCAACGGCCGCATGTCCACCCGCAGCCTGGGCGGCTACATGGCCTGGCCCGCGTTCTTCCGCGCCCTTGCGCCGGAGCGCGTCATGGCCGTGTCCGAGACCGACGGCCGCCGCTTCGGCACGCTCTTCGGCCGCGAGCGCGTCTGGGTCATGCCCAACATCAAGTTCGACCGGATGGCCACGGCCGGCCCCGTGACCAGAAAGAACAACCCGCTGCGCGACGTGATCCCGCCCAAGGCGGATTTCGTGGTCTTCGGCTCAGTGCGCAAGGAGGAGCTGGCAGAGGTCGCCTCCCTGGCCGCCGGACTCATGCGGGCAAAGCCCGCCACCGTCATCGGCCTGTTCCCCCGTCACATGCACCATATCGAGCTGTGGCGGAAGGGACTGCACCAGGCCGGACTGACCTGCGTCCTGCGCTCCGGGCTGAGCGGACCGGCCGCACCGGGCACGGTGATCCTCTGGGACACCTTCGGCGAGCTGGTCCCGGCCTACGGGCTGGCCGCGGCGGCCTTTGTGGGCGGCAGTCTCGCCCCGCTGGGAGGGCAGAATTTCCTGGAACCCATCACCTGCGGAGTGACCCCGGTCATCGGCCCGTACTGGAAGAACTTTGCCTGGGTCGGCGAGGAATTGTTCGAGCAGGGGCTGGCCGTCCGGGCCGCAAACGCCCCGACAGCCCTCGACGCCCTGACAAAACTCCTCGACCACCGCCCCTCCCGCGCCGATGTCGCGACCAGGGGACGGGCGTACATCACGGACCGCACGGGCGGGGCCCGGGCCGTGCGCAAACAGGTTGCTGATTTTCTCAATAAGGATTAACAACCCTCTGCACGAGACGAGATGAGCAAATTCCCCGAGTGTCACGGCATCATCCCGGCGAGGTACGACTCCTCCCGGTTCCCGGGCAAACCCCTGATCGAGATCAAGGGCAAGCCTATGTTCTGGCACGTCCATGATCGGGCGAGCCGATGTCCTCAACTCAAGAGCGTCACCCTGGCCACGGATGACCAGCGCATCTTCGACGCCGCCGAAGCCCTCGACGACCGCGCGGCATCACCAGAGCGGCACGGACCGTGTCCTTGAGGCCGCACGCACGCTTGACATCGACCCCGGGGCCGTGGTGGTCAACATCCAGGGGGACGAACCCTGCCTGGCCCCGGAGATGCTCACCGAGCTGCTGACGCCCTTCTCGTCCTGCGATGTCCGGGTGGCGACCCTGGCCACGGCCATCGGCCCGGAAGAGGCGCTCTCGCCTGACCGGGTCAAGGTGGTCCGGGCGAGCAATGGCCGCGCCCTGTATTTCTCACGCGCCGTGGTCCCTTTCGA
>CAMYLL010000093.1 GCA_947259235.1 uncultured Pseudodesulfovibrio sp.
CTCGCTGGCAAAGTAGACCATCGTGGCCCCCTGGTCCGCGTAGTGGGCAATGGCGTCCACGGCGAACTGGTCGTCGTCCAGGGTTATCCCGTTGTCCACCATGAACTCGCGGTTGCCCATGAGCACGGTGCGGTAGCCGATGGTGGCCCGGATGCCCTTGCCCTGCACGGCCTCGAAGGCGTCGGCCGCAGGCGGATCGAGGTCGCGCTCGCGGGCATAGCGGATCACGGCCTGGGCCAGCGGGTGCTCGCTGCTCCCCTCGGCTGCGGCGGCCATATAGATGGCCTCGGTCTGGGCCATGGTTCCCCGGACCATGGTCACGGCGACCAGCTCCGGGCGGCCGTGGGTCAGGGTTCCGGTTTTGTCGAAGACCACCGTGTCGAGCTTGCCCGCCTCCTGGAGCGCGCGGCCGGACTTGATCAGCACGCCAAGCTGCGCGCCCCGGCCAGTGCCCACCATGATGGAGACCGGAGTGGCCAGCCCCATGGCGCAGGGGCAGGCGATGACCATCACCGCCACGAAGATGCGCAGGGAAAAGGGAAAGCCCGCCCCGCCGATGAAATACCAGGCCAGACCGCAGACAAGAGCCACGCCCATGACCGAGGGAACGAAATAGAAGCTGATGCGGTCGGCCAGGTTGGCTATGGGCGCCTTGGACCCCTGGGCCTCCTGAACCATGCGCACGATGCGCGCCAGCATGGTGTCCTGGCCCACCCGTGTGGCCGTGATGGTCAGCGCGCCGAAGGTATTGAGCGTGCCCCCGGCCACGGCGTCGCCTGCGGCCTTGCCCACGGGCATCGGCTCGCCCGTGAGCATGGACTCGTCCACGCTGGAGCGGCCGTCGGCCACTTCGCCGTCAACCGGGATGCGTTCGCCGGGCTTGACCAGCAGGGTGTCGCCCGGCTCCACCTCGTCCACGGAGATGGTCTCCTGCCTGCCGTCGCGGACCAGGGTGGCCGTGTCCGGCGCGAGCTGCATCAGGGCGCGGATCGCGTCCGAGGTCTTGAGCTTGGAGCGCGCCTCGAAATACTTGCCCAGGGAGATCATGGCGATGAGCACGGCGGCTGATTCGTAGTAGAGGTCGTGGGCCAGCGCCACGGCGGCCTGATGGTCGGCCCCGGCCATGGCCAGGGTGTTCCACAGGGAGTAGAGGAAAGCCGCGCCCGTGCCCATGGCCACCAGCGAGTCCATGTTGGGCCCGCCGCGCAGCAGGGCCGGGACGCCCTGGAGATAGAAATTGCGGCCCGACCAGACCACAGGCAGGGTCAGGGCCAGCTGGGCCAGGGCAAAGGTCATGGGCGCGTGCATCGGGTCGAGCCATGCAGGCAGGGGCAGTCCCCACATGTGGCCCATGGAGAACACGAGCAGGGGCAGGGCAAAGGCAAAGGCCGGGATCAGGGCGCGCTTTTGCGCCCCGAGGCGGGCCAGCGCCTCGGCCCGGCGCGACTCGAACAGGCCTGCGGCGTCCGAGTGGGGCTGGGAGGTGAAGCCCGCGTCGGCTATGGCCTGACGAATGGCCCGGCGGGTGACCTGGGCCGGGTCGAAGACGAATGAGCCGGTGTTCGCGGCCAGATTGACCGAGGCAGCGCTCACGCCCGGGAGCTTGCCGGTCACCCGCTCAATGCGGGCCGAGCAGGACGCGCAGGTCATGCCGCCGATGTCCAAACTCAGCTCGTCCATGCCCGCAGGGGCCTGGGACTGTTCCGGGAACTCGGCCTCGAAGCCAAGCTCGCCGATGCGGGCTGCCACGTCGTTGGTGCTCACGACCTCGGGATCGTGGGTCAGGTCCATGGTCTCGGCCGCCAGGTTGACGGAGACCGATTCCACGCCGTCCATGCCGCCCACGGCGCGCTCGATGCGGGCGGAGCAGGACGCGCAGTGCATTCCCTTTATCTGTGCCTGTATTGAATTCATGGATGAGTATCCCCTGGTTGCGTTGTCCAATGGTCCATTGTGCGCATTGGCGCGCGCTTTGGCAAGCAGGGAGGGGAGGATTTGGTCAGACCACGGAGGCGAGCATGGAGCCGGGCGGCATGGTCCCTTCGGCCGCGCTGCGGGCATAGGCGGCAAGGGCTGTGGCGACCCGGGAGCGTGACGGCGCGCTGCGGCCCGGGTCCATGGACTGCTGTCGGTAGCTGGCGCCCTCGGCTCCCACCTGGGCGCGCAGTTCCTCTATCTCGGCCTGGGAGGTGAAGGCCCGGGCCTGCTGGCGGGCCGTGCGGGACTCGGGCGAAAGGGACGGGTCGAGCACCGTGCTGGAGGACTGATAGTCCACGCCGAACTTGCCCAGGCGGAAGCCGAACGACGTGGTGGTCACCGTGGCCTTGGCCCTGGTGTCCTCCGTCTCGCGTCGGGCGTTACCCGTCGAGGCGATGTTTCGGTATTGCTCCGAGGCGTGGGACGCTATCCGCACGGCTCCCCCTCTGCGCTGTCCGCCCGCCCTTTTCCATAAAAAAGGGCCGAGGCGCATTGTGTCGCAGCCCGGCCGTCCCTGCGGCGTGGTTGCCGCGCTCTCTCCAGAGGGACCCGTGGTTTTCCGCTTCCCGTCCGTGGGAATTGGCAAAACAGTTGTCAGATCAGTCAAGGTATACAGTAATCCCTTCGCAGGCTTTTGACAAGCCCGGCCCGCAGAGGCTACTAACGTAGCCTCCATCGCCGAACAATTGTCAGCGATTCGACGGGGGCGTGCGGTCCATCAACAATCAATTCGGAAGGGTTCCAATGGGTTATAGAATCGTATCAAAAGAGGAACTGATCCCGGGCCAGACCACAATGATGGTCATCGAGGCGCCGCAGGTCGCCAAAAAAGCCAAACCCGGAAATTTCGTCATGCTCAGGACCACCGAACACGGCGAACGAATCCCCCTGACCATTGCCGACTGCGACAAGGACAAAGGGACCATCACCATCGTCTATCTGGTGGTGGGCAAGACCACGGCCGAGATGAACAGCCTCGAGCAGGGCGGCGAGTTCATGGACGTCTGCGGCCCGCTGGGCAGGCCGACCCACATCGAAAAATCCGGCACGGTGGTCTGCGTGGGCGGCGGCACGGGCATAGCGGCCATGCACCACATAGCCAAGGGCCATGTGGAGGCGGGCAACCGCGTCATCGCCATCGTCGGGGCGCGCAGCAAGAACCTGCTGCTCTTCTGCTCCGAACTTTCTTCGTTCTGTCCCGAGCTGCGCATCGCCACGGACGACGGCTCCGAGGGACACAAGGGGTTCGTCACCGAGGTGCTCAAGGACATCCTGGACACCGAGGACGAGATCGCCGAGGTGGTGGCCATCGGGCCTGTGCCCATGATGGAGGCCGTCTGCCGGGTGACCCTGCCCTACAACGTCAAGACAACGGTCTCCCTCAACTCGATCATGGTGGACGGCATCGGCATGTGCGGCGCGTGCCGCTGCACTGTTGACGGCAAGACCCTGTTCGCCTGCGTGGACGGCCCGGAGTTCGACGGCCACAAGGTGGATTTCGCCGAGCTCAAGACCCGGTTGTGGCAGTTCAGGGAGCAGGAACAGGAATCCATGGAACGGTTCAGCAAGGAGTGCCAGTGCAATGGCTGATGTGAAAAAAACCAAGAAGGTCCGTGGCCGCGTCGCCATGCCGCACCAGAACGCCGCAGCCAGGGCCGCGAATTTCGGCGAGGTCGCGCTGGGCTATTCCCTGGAGCAGGCCATCCTGGAGGCCGAGCGCTGCTTGCAGTGCAAGAAGCCCACCTGCCAGGCCGGATGCCCGGTGGAGATCGACATCAAGGGATTCATTGCCGCCCTGTGCGACGACGACCTGGGCGGAGCCTACGACATCATCAGGAAGACCAACTCCCTGCCCGCGGTCTGCGGCCGGGTCTGCCCCCAGGAGAACCAGTGCGAGGGCGCGTGCATCCTGGGCAAGAAGCATGAGCCGGTAGCCATCGGCCGCCTGGAGCGCTACGTGGCGGACACCTATGCCGCCCAGTCGGCCTGCGAGAGCGTGACCGACCTGAGCACCTGCGCCCTGGAGCGCGAGGACCTCAAGGTCGCCTGCATCGGCTCCGGTCCGTCGTCCCTCACCGTGGCGGGCTATCTGGCCGGACGCGGCATCAAGGTGGACGTCTACGAGGCCCTGCACGAGCCGGGCGGCGTGCTCATCTACGGCATCCCCGAGTTCCGGCTGCCCAAGGCCGTGGTCAGCCGCGAGCTGGACGGGCTCAAGGCCCTCGGCGTGACCTTCCACTGCAACTGGGTGGGCGGCAAGACCATTACCGTGGCCGACCTGTTCGACCAGGGATACAACGCCGTGTTCATCGGCGTGGGCGCGGGACTACCCCGCTTCCTGGGCGTTCCCGGCGAGAACCTGGTGGGCGTTTTTTCGGCCAACGAGTACCTCACCCGCGTCAACCTGGGCCGGGCATACGACTTTCCCTACTACGACACCCCGGCCTACCGCGCCCGCCGTGTGGCCGTCATCGGCGCGGGCAACGTGGCCATGGACGCCGCGCGCACGGCCCTGCGCATGGGGGCCAAGGAGGTCTCCATCGTCTACCGGCGCAGCGAGGACGAGATGCCCGCCCGCCGCGAGGAGATCGAGCATGCCATCGAGGAGGGCGTCAAGATCCGCTGCCTGTGCGGTCCGCTCTCCTTCCACGGCGACAACCAGGGCCGTCTCAAGGCCCTCACCGTGCAAAAGATGACCCTGGGCGAGCCGGACGACTCCGGCCGGTGCAGCCCGGTCTGCCTGGACGGCGAGACCGAGCAGTTCTCCTGCGACATGGCCGTCGTGGCCGTGGGCACGCGCCCCAACCCCATCCTGCTCGAAGCCACGCCCGACCTCGGCCTGAACAAATGGGGCTACGTCCAGGCCGATCCCGAAACCGGCGAGACCTCCATCCCCAACGTCTTTGCCGGGGGCGACATCGTCACCGGCGCGGCCACGGTCATCTCGGCCATGGGCGCCGGACGCCGGGCCGCCCGCGAGATCGCCAGGCGGCTCCTGTAGAGAACGCCCTCTCCCCGCCCGCGTAACCGGAACAAAAACAAACCGCCGGACAGCCTGTGCTGTCCGGCGGTTTCGCGTTGTAGTCGAGGGTCGGCTATCCCGCGCTCGGAGCGGGCTCGGTTTCCGCGCCCTGATCAAGGTGGGCGCAGAGCTTCTCCATCCGGTCCTGGATCAAGTGGATGTGGATGCGCAGGGAATAGATGTTGTCCGAGTAGGAGAGCGGGACAGAGGTTTCAAGCACCATGCGGTCCAGGGTCTCAAGCCGCCGGAGCATGGCCCTGGCCTCCTCCCGGGTGGTGATGGAGTATGCCTCGGTGTCCAGGTCCTTGAGGTCCTTGTACCACCTGAAGATGCGGCGGCGGATCTGCCAGCGGTAGGCGGGCGGGGTGATCTTGAACAGCGGATAGAGCAGGGTGAGCAGCGGGATGAGCAAAATCTTGAGCCGCTCGAAGATGATGGCCAGACTGTAGGGAAGATAGCGCATGAGCAGGGGCGGCCCGGAGCTGTAGAACCGCTCGGCCTCGTCGCTCAGGGGAAAGAGTGATGCCTCCTTGTTGGGAAACTCGCCGGGTCGGGAGAACAGGTCGCCGGAGCCGTGGACCTCGGAAGCGGCCAGCAGGAAGAGGTACTTGATGGCCGGGTGCAGGTCGTCGCGGACCACCAGATTGGCCGTGGTGGCCAGGAGGTTCACGTCCCGGCCGGGCACGTTGCGGGCCAGGTTGAGGCTCCCCTCGGGCAGGGTCAGCCGGTTGAGAAAGCGGTAGTGGCGGGCATAGGCCTCTGCCCGGTCAAAGGAATAGAGATCCATGGAGCTGTCCGGCCCGCCCAGGGTCTCGACAATGGTTGACTCCGCCCCGGCGATGGTGAAGACGGCATCGGGCCTGACCGTCGTGTCTCCTGCCGGGGACAGGCTGGCCAGCACGTCTGCGTATCCGGTTTCTATGAGGGTGGAGTTGTCCGGGGTGACGCCGTTGTCCGTGAGCATCCGGCGGGCCATGGTGTTGGTTCCGCTGCCCGCCGGGCCGATGGCGACGGTCCGGCCCTTGAGGTCCGTCAGGTTGCGGATGCCGCGCTTGCGGGCGTGGAAGACCCACAGCGGCTCGTAGTAGAGGGAGCCGAGGCTGCGCAGCTGGGGATAATTGGCCGCCGTGGCTATGCCGCCCTGCATGAAGGCCGCGTCCACCAGCTCCTGCGGCGCGTCCGCCCCGTCTCCTGTCTCCAGCGCCTCTTCCGTCACGGCCATGCGCGCCAGGTTGTCCATGGACCCGCTGGTTTCCAGCACCACCAGCTCCACGCCCTCCCGGGCGAACGCCTCGGCATAGAGCTGGGCGTGACGGTAGTATGCGCCGGTCCTGCTGCCAGCGGCCACCACCACCCGGCTGGGCGGCAGCGGATCGGCATACTGATAGGCGACCCAGAAGGCCGCCATGAGGAGCAGCGTGGAGCCGCCGTAAATGCCCACGCTGGCCATGACGTGGGATTTCAGGAATTTGAACATACGCGCCCATCCCGGTTGCCGGTTGATTATCGTTCCCCCTTCATAGGGAATTCCCGCCCCCCGGGCAAGGGCGGGAAAAAAAGCCGTGCCTGGGCGCAAGGCGTTTTCTCTACCTGATGAAATCAAAAGCGGAAACCGCCTTCGGCGGATTTGTCAGGTGATGTCGCCTCCGGCGGCCAAAGGGCTGTAACCCTTTGGAATCCCACTCTCGCCTCCGGCGAAAACTTTCTTTAAATGGGGGCCTGCTGTCGGCCGCACCAACCCGGGAAGATATCTTGCCATGCAAGAAGCCCCGAAACCGTTATGGTTCGGGGCTTCCTGCATATTTATCAACAGTTATGGAAAACATCTTGGCTTGGCCGGACGGTTACTTCTCCGCCTGGGCGGCTATCCAGGCGTTGGCGCGCCGGGCGGCCACGCGCCGCGCCTCGGGCGACAGGGGGGAGGCGGCACGCATCAGCAGCCGGTTGGCCTCGGGGTGGCCCTGGCTCCCGGCAATGGCCAGCCACATGCCGGCGGACACCGGGTCCCGATCGCCGCCCACACCGCGCAGGTAGACCACGCCCAGGGCGGCCTGGTCCTCGACGAATCCCTGGTCCGCAGCCTTCATCAACCACTGGCGGGCCACGGCGTTGTCCTTGTCCACCAGGTTGCCCGTAATATGGAGGATGGCCAGGTTGAACTGGCTCTCCGCGTCGCCACTGTCCGCGGCCTTGCGGGTCCAGTCCAGGAACAGCTGCGGGTCCCGGTGGACGCCCAGGCCGCGTCCGTAGGCAAAGGCCATCAGCCCCTGGGCACGGGGATGCCCCTGCTCGGCAGCGGCCAGGATGTATGAAAATCCCGTGGCCGGGTCCTGCTCCACGCCCTGGCCGCGCAGATACATCAGGCCCAGGGAGAACTGGGCGTGGGGTTCGCCGCTTTCCGCCGCCATTGTCGCCCAGCGCATGGCCTCGTCCTGGTCCGGGGGCACGCCAAGGCCGTCGTAGTACATGCGGGCGATCTCGTATTGCGCCTGCGCGTCGCCGTGGCGCGCGGCAACCATGGTCTTGCCCCCGATCTCGGGCAGGGCCAGGGCCGCGGCCGCAACGAGCAGGAGCATGGGAAAGAGGACGGCGAGAAACGATCTGAAGATGGTCATGGCGAAACTCCTTGGAAAGGTTACCAGTCCACGGGCAGCTTGACTTTCTGCCCGGCCTTGTTGGTGAAGAATATATGGCCGTGCTCCCGGCCGAAGAGGTAGACGTCGCGGGTCACCTCCACATCCTTGCGGCAGTACTGGGTGATCAGGTCGAGCCGCCCCTCCTTCCACCACTTGAGAGCCATGAGCCCGTCGGCCGACTTGCCCACGTCGAGGGTGGCCTGGGCCACGGTATCGAGCTTGAGGCGGTAGCCCAGGCGGGCGTTGATCTCCACCAGCAGGTCGAGGCTGGGCAGCCCGCGAAAGTTGAAGGGGTGCAGGCCGCCGAGCACCGCGTAGTCGAACTTCACGTGGTTGAAGCCGATGACCAGGTCGAACTCGCGCAGCCGGGCCACCAGGGCGTCCATGTCATCCTGCTCGAAATCTTCCATGGCCCCGCTCCCGGAGTCCCATAGGCAGGCGATGGACACGCCCATGCGGTCGGCCCGGTTCCAGCCGCCCACCTCGTCGGCGGAGAAGCGAGTCTCGATGTCGATGACGCCGAAGCGTCCGGGGTCGGGCTTATGCGCGGCCGGGCCGAAGATCGGAGCGGAACGGTTCATGTCTATCTCCTTGACGCTGGTGGCGAGGGGGTCGCCCGTGCGGATGGATTCGAGGACGAACCGGGCGGCGCGCTTGTCTATGGGCCGGTTGCCCGAGCCGCACTTGGGCGAATGGACGCAGGAGGGACAGCCCAGCTCGCAGGGACATTCGTCGATGGTGCGCAGGGTGGTCAGCAACAGGTCGTCCGCCGCGTCAAAGGCCTGGCGGGTCAGCCCCGCGCCGCCGGGCATGCCGTCGTAGATGAAAACGGCCGGGCCTTCCACCTGGGGATGCATGGGGGTGGAGATGCCGCCCAGGTCGTTGCGGTCGGTCATCACCAGCAGGGGCAGCATGCCGATGGCCGCATGCTCGAAGGC
>CAMYLL010000094.1 GCA_947259235.1 uncultured Pseudodesulfovibrio sp.
ATGCCCTACCCCTTCCACTTCATCGACCGCGCCGCCTTTGACGCCCACCTGCTGACGCATGCGGCCAACGCCGGGGCCGAGATCAGGCAGGGCGCGCGCGTGACAGCCTGCGACCCGGGCGAGCGCGGCGGACGGCCCGCCCGCGTCACCCTGGCCGACGGGACACCCCTCGAAGCGGACCACGTCATCGGCGCGGACGGCGCCAACTCCGTGGTCCGCGCCTCCTTTGCGGGCATCAACCGCAAACGCTTCAGCCAGTTCATGGCCCCGGCCATTGAAATTTCGATCCCCCCATCCACCCTTCCCAGGCCCGTGACCTGCCCGGAATTGTACATCGGATTCATGGAGGCAGGCTATGGATGGGTGTTTCCCAACCGGGACAGCGTTCTCGTGGGCCTGTGCGGCCTTCGGCGCAACAAAGTCAATTTTTCCAAGCTATTCAAAGAATATCTAGACTTTCTCAAGATTGATTCTAACATAGGTTATTCCCTGCGCGGGCATCCCTTGCCCTATGGAAACTACGTGGACGAGCCGGTCTGCGGCAGGGCCATGCTGGCCGGCGACTCCGGCGGCTTCGTGGAGCCGCTCCTTGGCGAGGGGATTTTCTACGCCCTGTGCACAGGGCTGTACGCGGGCGATGCCGTGACACAGGCCATGGAAGACGGAACCGACCCCGGCCCCCTCTACGTCGAGCGGCTGCGCCGGGACATTCTTCCCGAGCTGCGCGCTTCGGACAGGCTGCGCTGGCTGCTCTTCCGGCTCATGAGGCTGGCCGGGCCCGGGCCACTTGGTCTGTTCATGGGCGTGGGCTCCTCCCGGCTGGCCGAGATGGTCCACGGCATGCGCTCCTTTTCCTGGCTCAGACGCAAGCGCTGGGACTTCATGGACACCTCTCCTGCACGCTGTGACCGGACATAGCCGAAACACGAAAGAGCCATCTTCCTGTACGATCTATCGCTGACGCCTTCCGTCACGTGGAACTTTCGGCCATCCCCGCGCGCTCAGGTCGCCGACGCATCGGCAGCGCGCTGTCTGCGGCCGAGCAGGGCCGGGCTGACCGTGACCGGATAGGGCGGACCGACCGGAGCGGGCGCGAGCAGGGCCGGGGAGAGGCGGCGCATCCCATCGCGCACCCGGAGGGCGGCGGCCTTGATGTCCGTGGCTCCCCTGGCCGGGCCGTCCGCGTCCCGGGCGTCGAGCCGCACGCCCCGGCGCATGACCGTCACGAGCAGCGGACGGCCGGGATGGTTCTCTTCGGCCCCGGAAAGCATATCGCCCACATCCATTCCGTCCTCTTCTTGACGAAAAACCTGCTGTGGACCGGGCAATGACTGCTTTCCCGTGGAAAGTTTCACACGGTCCCGACCGTCGTAGCTGGTCAGCTTGTAGCAGAAGTCCATGCTCGGCGCGTCTGCCGAGACTCCCATGCGCGTGCCCACGCCAAAGCCGTCGATGGCCGCGCCGCGCGCCAGAAGTTCGGTGATGGAAAATTCGTCGAGGTTGCCGCTGGCAAAGATGGTCACGCCATCAAGGCCTGCCTGGTCCAGGCGGGCGCGGGCGGCGCGGGAGAGGGCGGCCAGGTCGCCGGAATCAATGCGGATTCCCCTGACCCGGAAGGCGGCCCCCTGCTCCCGGGCCAGCCGGATGACGTTCTCCACCCCGGTCATGACGTCATAGGTGTCCACCAGGAGCACGGTGTCGGGATACAGGGCGGTGAAGGCGCGGAAGGCGGCCAGCTCGTCTGCGTGGGACTGGACATAGCTGTGGGCCATGGTTCCGGCCACCGGGATGCCGTAGACGGCCCCCGCCAGGACGTTGCTGGTGGCCGTTGCCCCGGCGATGGCATAGGCGCGGGCGTTCTTCACCGCCGCCTCGGTTCCGTGCATGCGGCGCAGGCCGAAGTCCATGACCGCCCGGCCCCGGGCCGCGGCCACAACCCGGGCGCACTTGCTGGCGGCCAGGGTCTGGGCGTGGATGCGGTTGATGAGCATGGTCTCGGCCAGTTGCGCCTGGGGCAGGGGGGCGCGCACCTCAAGCAGCGGCTCCCCCGGGAACATGGGCGTGCCCTCGGGCACGGCGCGCACGTCTCCGGTGAAGGAAAACCCGCCGAGCCAGGAAAGAAAATCCTCGGAAAACCCGCCGATGCCGCGCAGGGAGTCCAGATCGTCCGGCGAAAAACGCAGGGACTCCAGATAGTCGAGGGCGTCGTCCAGGCCGCAGGCGATGAAATAGCCCCGGCCGAGCGGCAGGGAGCGCGCAAAGAGGCTGAACACCGACTCGGCCGTGCGCCCCTCGCGCACATAGGCCTGAGCCATGGTCAGCTCGTAAAGGTCCGTCAGCAGTGAATGCCCCGGCCAGGCGGTAAAATCCATGGTCCCTCCCCGGCGCACGCGCCGTGCTCTTGTGCGGCTCCGGCGGCCGCGCAGGGAATGGTAACGCGCATGGGCCGCGCCCGTCCAGCACAGGCCCCGCTCCAGCCCACGACTTCACCCGGAGCAGGCCTGCCCGGAAAAATAGAGCGCCCCCGGCAGACCGTCTGCCGGGGGCGCTGTGCAACAGGAGTTACGAGAGTGTGAAGGTCGTAACTAGTCGTTGAGCGCTTCGTAAACCTTGCCCACAAGGTCCTTGCCGGGGGTCAGGGTCTTGCCGCCCGGGGTCCATTTGGCCGGGCAGGCCTGCTCCGGGTGATCCTTGAGGTAGCTGTTGGCCTCCATCTTGCGCAGCAGCTCGTCCGCATTGCGGCCCACGTTGTAGAAGTTGACCTCCGAGGAGACCAGCACGCCCTCGGGATTGATGACGAAAGTCCCGCGCAGGGCCAGGCCGGTGTCATAATCCCAGACGTCGAAAAAGCGGGACACTTCGCCAGTGGGGTCGGCGGCCATCTTGAATGTGACATCGGCCAGGAGCCGCTCGTCGTTTTTCCACGCCATGTGGGTGAACTTGGTGTCCGTAGAGACCGAGATGACCTCGGCCCCGAGCTTGACCAGCTCGGCGTGCCGTTCGGCCAGGTCCGCCAGCTCCGTGGGGCAGACAAAGGTGAAGTCCGCCGGGTAGAAGAACAGGATGGCCCATTTGCCTTCGGCGCGCAGGACGCCGAGATCGACCTCGCAAAAGCCGCCCTCGGCAGGATCGAAGGCCTCCAGCTCAAAGGCCGGGACTTTCTGTCCCACCTTGGCAAATTCCGGGATATTCTCGTCGTGTTCGTGCTCGTGTTCGCATCCGCAGCTCATGATGTCGCTCCATATGGTCAAAAGGTTGGTATCAAGTTGTGAATGATTCCTATTTTCAAGAAGACTAGGCGCAGCCTGCTCCGCCGTCAAGTTTTTTTTGCACCCCATGTCCCCTTTGAAGCCGGGGCCATGTAGTGTATACCCTGGTCTGACCCGCCCGAAGGCCCATGGGGCACGCCTGTGCCGGGCCGCGGGCCGCCCGCTCCGGGAATACATGACGACAATCAGAAAAGAGAGCAAGCATAATGAGTTACGGTTTCACGAAGATCAGGGAACTAGAGATAGCCGAGATGGCGTCCGTCGCCCACCTCTACCGCCACGACAAGACCGGCGCGCGCGTGCTGTCCATCGTCAACGACGACGAGAACAAGGTCTTCGGCATCTCCTTCCGCACCCCGCCCAAGGACTCCACCGGCGTGGCCCATATCCTCGAACACTCGGTCCTGTGCGGGTCGGACAAGTATCCCGTGCGCGAGCCCTTTGTCGAGCTGCTCAAGGGATCGCTCCAGACCTTTCTCAACGCCCTGACCTTCCCGGACAAGACCTGCTACCCTGTGGCCAGCGCCAACGTCAGCGACTTCTACAACCTGGTGGATGTCTACCTGGACGCGGTCTTCCACCCCCGGCTCACGGAGAACACCCTCAAGCAGGAGGGCTGGCATCTTGAGCTGGCGGGCAAGGACAAGCCCCTGACCTACAAGGGCGTGGTCTACAACGAAATGAAGGGCGCGTATTCCTCGCCCGACTCCCTGCTCTACGAGCACTCCCAGCAGTCCCTCTTCCCCGACACCACCTACGGGACCGATTCGGGCGGCGACCCGGCGGCCATACCGGACCTGACCTTCGAGCAGTTCATGGCCTTTCACCGCGACCACTACCACCCGTCCAACGCCTATGCCTATTTCTACGGCGACGACGACCCGGCCAAGCGGCTTAAGATCCTCGACGCCGTGTTCTCCCAATATGAAGCCAAAGACGTCGCAGCCAGCCGCGTGCCGTTGCAGCCCCGGTTCACCGAGGCGCGCGCTGTGCGCAAGCCCTATCCCGCCTCCCAGCGGCTGGACAAGGGCATGTTCACGGTCAACTGGCTCCTGGCCGAGACGGCCGACGCCAACCTCAACCTCGCCCTGCACGTGCTGGAGCACATCCTTATCGGGCTGCCTTCCTCGCCGCTGAAGAAGGCGCTCATGGATTCCGGCCTGGGCGACGACCTCGCCGGAGTGGGCCTGGAGGCGGACCTGCGCCAGATGTTCTTCTCCGTGGGACTCAAGGGGATGCATCCCTCCAACGCCGTCAAGGCCGAGGCCGTGATCTTCCACGCCATCAAAAGCCTGGTGGACAACGGCATCGACCCCCGCGACATAGAGGCCGCCATCAACACCGTGGAGTTCGACCTGCGCGAGAACAACACCGGCTCATACCCGCGCGGCCTCTCCCTCATGTTCCAGGCACTGTCCACCTGGCTTTACGACGATGAGACCAGGGGCGACGAGCCCGCTGACGACCAGAACGGGGGCGACCCGCTCCTGCTCCTGCCCTTCGAGGAACCCCTCAAGAACATCAAGGGCTGGGTTGCCTCGGGCGAGAAGATCTTCGAGGAGCTGCTGGCCCGGCTTTTCCTGCACAACCCCCACCGCACCACCGTGCTGCTCGAACCGGACCACACGATGGCCTCGCGCGTGGCCAAGGCCGAGGCCGCCCGCCTCAAGGAGCTCAAGAAAGCCATGAGCGACGAGGAGCTCGACCGGGTCATGGCCGAGGCCGAGGAACTCTCGCGCCTCCAGGGCGAGCCGGACGACCTTGATGCCCTGGCCACCATTCCGCGCCTGTCCGTGGCCGATCTGCCCAGGGAGAACCGGCCCATCCCCACCGAACTGCGCGAGCTCGGCGGCGCGCCCCTGCTCTTCCACGATCTGGTCACCAACGGCATCGCCTACGTGGACCTCGGCTTCGACCTGTCCGCCGTGCCCGACGAGCTGCTACCCTACGTCAGCGTCTTCGGCCGCGCCCTGACCGAATCCGGCACGGCCCGGCGCGACTACGTGGACCTCTCCCAGTGGATCGCCCGCACCTCGGGCGGCATCTGGGCCCAGACCTTTGCCTCGCCCGTCCTCGGCACCGGCGACGCGGCGGCCCGGCTCTTTGTCCGGGCCAAGGCCACCGGCGAAAAAATCGACGAAACCGCAGACATCATCGCCGAAGTCCTGGCCTCGGCCAAGTTTGACAACAAGGAGCGCGTCGGACGCATCGTCTCCGAGGCGCGCGCCCGGGCCGAGCAGCGGCTCGTCCCCTCGGGCCATCAGGTGGTGGCCACCCGGCTGCGCGCCCGGACCCACGCGGGCCACGCCATGGAAGAACGCATGTCCGGCCTGACCTATCTCGACTTCCTGCGCGATCTGGAAAAACGCATCGAGGACGACTTCCGCGCCGTGGCCAAGGACCTGGAGCGGCTGCGCGGCCTGATCATCACCAGCGCCGGGATGGTGGTCAACGCCACCATGGACGCCGCGCTGTTCGCCTCGGTGGAGCCGGTGCTGGAGCGGCTGGCGGCCGCCCTGCCCGCAGAAGAATCCCCCCGCGCCTCCCGCGCCCCCCTCTCCCTGCCCCCGCGTGAAGGCCTCGCCGTCCCGGCCCAGGTCAACTACGTGGGCAAGGGCGTCAACGTGGCCGAGCACGGCTTTGCCTTCACCGGCGCGGCACAGGCCGTGAACAAGACACTGCGCACCGGCTATCTCTGGGAGAAAATCCGCGTCCAGGGCGGAGCCTACGGCGCGTTCTGCCTCATGGACCGCCTGGGCGGCTGCCTCGCCTTCGTCTCCTACCGCGACCCCAACCTCGCGGCCACCGTCGCCGCCTTCGACGCCGCGGCAGATCACCTGGAAAACATCGCCCTGTCCCCGGATGAGCTGGAAAAATCCATCATCGGCGCCATCGGCGAGTTCGACGCCTACCAGCTGCCCGACGCCAAGGGGTTCACCGCCCTGATCCGCCACCTCACCGGCCAGGACGACGACTATCTCCAGACCCTGCGCGATCAGGCCCTGGCCACCACCCGTCAGGACTTCACGGACTTTGCCGAAGCCGTGCGCATCAACGCCCGCCACGGCGCCGTCTGCGCCCTGGGTGACGAGGACGCCATGAAGGACTCCGGCCTGGAGCTGGACATCACTCGGGTGTTGTAACGGCCGAGGATGCCTCCGGCGGCCGGGCGCTGCCCGGACCCGCCAGGGGCCTAAGGCCCCTGGACCCCAGCATTGCCCCGAAACGACGGCGGCCCACCCTTGCGGGATGGGCCGCCGTCTTTTCGGGGCGGGGGGCGGCGAAGAGGGGAACTTGCGGGGAGAGAGGCGGGGAGAGGGTGGTTCTCAGGGTGGGAGGTCTTGCGGGAGGGGGTTTTGGTGGTGCGGAGAAATTTGCGGGAAGGAGAGTAGCGGACAGGAAAGGGCCAAACCCGGTTATGTGCGGGTTTGGCCTTGTGTTGAGCATGGGGGGTGGGCGTTCCATCCCCGGGCTTTGGGCGGCTAGAGGATCGGCAGGTACTTGTCGAGCTCGAACTCCGTGACCTGGGTGCGGTATTCGTCCCACTCGGCCAGCTTGTTCTCCACCAGGGCGGTGTGCAGGTGCTCGCCCAGGACGTCCTTCATGAACTTGGACTTGCGCAGGGTGTTGGCCGCCTCGTAGAGCGAGCCGGGCAGCGCCTTGATCTTGTTGCGCTTGAGGGCGCGGTCGTTCATGGCGAAGATGTCGTCCTCCACCGGGTCCGGCAGGACGTAGTTCTCTTCGATACCCTTGAGGCCCGCAGCCAGCTGCACGGCGAAGCAGAGGTACGGGTTGGCCGCGGGATCGGGACAACGCAGCTCCATGCGGGTGGCGGCCTCCTTGCCGGGCTTGTACATGGGCACGCGCACCAGGGCGGAACGGTTGCGCCGCGCCCAGGCGATGTAGACCGGAGCCTCGTAGCCCGGCACCAGCCGCTTGTAGGAGTTGACCCACTGGTTGGTCACGGCCACGAACTCGGGCGCGTGCTTGAGGATGCCCGCGATGTAGGACTTGCCCTCGGCGGAGAGATGATACTCGTCGTTGGCATCGTAGAACACGTTGCGGCCGTTCTTGAACAGCGACTGGTGGACGTGCATCCCGGAGCCGTTTTCGCCGAAGATGGGCTTGGGCATGAAGGTGGCGTAACAGCCGTGCCTGCGGGCGGTCTCCTTGACCACCACGCGGTAGGTCATGGCGATGTCCGCCATGCGCATGCCTTCCTGGTAGCGCAGGTCGATCTCGTGCTGGGACGGGGCCACCTCGTGGTGGGAGTACTCCACCTGGATGCCCATGGCGTCCAGGGCGAAGATGATGTCGCGGCGGATGTTGTTGCCCAGGTCAAGAGGCGGGGCGTCAAAATAACCGCCCGAGTCCAGCACCTCGGTGTCCTGATCGTCGGCAAAGAGGAAGAACTCCAGCTCCGGGCCGACATAGAAGGTGTAGCCCTTCTCCGCTGCCATGCCCATGACCTTTTTCAGCACATAGCGGGAGTCCGCCTCGAAAGGGGAGCCGTCGGGGTTGACCACGTCGCAGAACATGCGCGCCACCGGGCGGTCCGTGGGCCGCCAGGAGCAAATCTGGAAGGTGGTGGGATCAGGCATGGCGACCATGTCGGACTCGTCGATGCGGCAGAAGCCGAGGATTGAGGAGCCGTCAAAGCCCATGCCCTCCTCAAAGGACGCCTCAAGCTCGTTGGGCGTTATCTGGAAGCTCTTGAGGGTCCCCAGAATGTCCACAAACCAATACTGGATGAAGCTGACGTCATAATCCTTGACCGCCTTCATCACGTCGTCGGCGTTCTTGCAATTGAAAACCGGGATGTTGCTCATCGCGTCTCCTCCAAAAATTAGGGTTTCCGGCATGCTCCGCCCGGATTACAGCCTTTTTCTGTGTATGCCACAAACAGGACTGACGCAAAAGCACATTGATGCGCTATCTTCAGTCCACTTTCATATCTGCAATGGGCTTTTTTGACTATTTTGACAAAAAAACCACGAAAAACTGTTACTTGACGACCAACACCGGGCAATTGGCGGTGTGCAGCACCTTGTGGGTGGCCGAGCCGAGGATCAGCCCTTCGAGGTCGGACTTGCCCTTGGAGCCCATGATGATGAGGTCGCACTTCTCCACCTTGGCCACGTTGGCCACCACCTCGCCCACTTCGCCGCCCACGATCAGATCGGTGAACTCGACCTTGGCC
>CAMYLL010000095.1 GCA_947259235.1 uncultured Pseudodesulfovibrio sp.
GGAACCGGGTCCGGAAGTCCAGCTCTTCCACAAACCCGCCCGCGCGGGCGTAGCGCGTGAAAGCGTCCACGTCCCCGTGCTCGAGCGACTGCGCCATCCCTTCGAGATGCTCGCGATAAGCGCCGAATCCCATGATCAGCAGACGGCTCTGCGGAATCCGCTCGAAAACCTCGGGGAAGGTGACGAGCAGCTCACCGACGCCCTTGGTGTCGAGCAGCTTTCCAAGGTATCCGATCACGGGCTCGTCGGGTCGGAGCTCTGGCCAGCGCTCGAGCAAGTCGGCATCGGGCGCGCGCTGGTCGTAGGTTTCCCCGGCCGAGACCAGAAGCTCGTGCAGCTCCTTGTCGGTGTGTTTGCCCGGGGGAACGGAAGCACCCGCCCGCCGGCCGCCACCGTTGCCGCGGATCTTGGTCGCGATGGTCTCGAGCGCGCGCCGCTCGCTGGCGGCAGGATCCTCACTGAGCGTGAACACGGTCGGGTCCATTCCCGGCGAGACGACGTGCACCTTTTCGTCCAGGCTGAGATCCTCGCGCTCGGCGTCGAAGACCTCGAGCACCCGGTCACGGACATAGCGCGTCCCGGCGTAGATCCGCTCAGCGCTCGCCAGTCCCTCGATCGCGTACGGCATCAGCCGCGGATTCGGGACGAGCGTGAATTCGATTGCGCTGCCGTGGAGCTTCACGTCGTAGGGCACGCCCGTCCCCGCAAGCGCGCGCCGCGCGATGACGGGACCCAGAAGTACGTGATTGGCTAGCACTCGATGCGCGTTCCCTGCGACCTGCCGGAGCGCCCTGGCGGTCAGCGCGATATGCTTCTCGACCTCGTCGGGCGTCATGTCGGGGATGCACTTGACCTCATAGCCCTGATAGCGATCGAGCACGTAGACCGGAAGCAAGCCGTCGATATCCGGAACAACTACGCGCAGCCTCCCGTCTGCGGGCGGTTCCTTCGGCAGATCGTCGCCAGGGAAAAAGGCCTCATTGACGAAGGGGAGGGAGGCGGCCTCGGGCTCCTGGCAGACGACGGTCACCGCGTGGCCCTGTGTTGCCCACGCGCGCGCCACGTTGGCGACGTAGATATTGGAGCCCGTGCCCGTGAGCAGGTAGCCGTGTAGTAAGACGAGGTGCATAGTGCTGCGATTCTATACGCGCGGCGTTGCCCAGGTCCGCCTCGCCCGGTCTTCGCGAGGGTACTGTCAAGTTGAGGCCATGTCTGGCAAACTTGGCCGATGAAAAGCGACACACCGAGCTACCGTGGATACCGATTTCCGCCCGAGATCATCAGCCACGCGGTCTGGCTCTACCATCGATTCTGTGTGAGCTTTCGGGACGCGGAGGATTTGCTGGCGCAGCGCGGCATCACGGTTTCCTACGAAGCGATCCGACTTTGGTGCCTCAAGTTCGGTCCAGAGTACGCTCGCGGGCTGAAGCGTCGACAGGATCGTCTCGGTGACACGTGCACTTGGACGAGGTCTTCGTCACCATCCAGGGACAGCGCCAATATCTTTGGCGTGCCGTCGACCAAGACGGCGACCTCATCGACCTCCTCGTGCAGTCGCGTCGCGACCGCCGGGCTGCCAAACGCTTCTTCCGGAAGCTGTTGAAGGGGCAAGGTCGCGTGCCCGGCCGGCTGGTGACGGACAAGCTGAGAAGCTACGGCGCTGCTCACCGCGAGGTCATGCCATCCGTCATTCACAGCACCGACCAGTACGAAAACAACAGGGCCGAGGTCTCACATGAGCCGACGCGGCAACGAGAGCGGCAGATGCGACGGTTCAAATCTCGAGGTCAAGCGCAGCGATTCCTGACTGTGCACGGACTCATCCAAAACCTCTTCCGTGTCGGGCGTCACCTGTTGCGTGCTCCCAATCATCGAGAGCTCAGAGGCCGCGCGTTCCTCGTGTGGGACGCGGTAGCGATCGCGACGTGATCCGAGCGGGCAAGGTCACTCCGGCAGCGCCGGCGTGCGTGCGCAACGTCAACTTGACAATACCCTGCAAGTATATTTCCTTTAGACATCAGATCGGGAGCTAGGAGAAATGTGGCAACAGAGCAGAGATATGGGGATAAAAACTGCAGTGTCCCGCAAGAACAGGCACTGTTATGGTATGGGGCTAGGGGTACTGCTTCTGGATGAGATCTACCCGGGGTTTCCCGGTGACGTCCGGAATGCCAGCGGTTTCCCTTACCCAATACAGTACGAAGTGGTCGAAGGCGTGGATATCCAGGCACTGGTGTATCAAAAAGACAAGGGTGTCTGCCTAGAGCCGATCAAGAGAGCCGCCCAGAGACTCGAATACATGGGCTGCCGGGCGATAGTGGCCGAATGCGGTTATTTTTCCTATTTCCAGAAGGACATTGCCGCCTCTGTGAACGTACCGGTATTCATGTCCAGTCTGCTGCAGATCCCCTGGGCTCAACAGGTAATAGGATCGAACATGGTGGTTGGCGTTCTCATGAGCTGCAAAGATGTTCTGCAGGACGAACACCTGACAAACGTAGGCGTTGAGCTGGGCAGCAACTATGTAGTAGGCGGGGTGATGGACGACAACGCCTGTCCCCAATTTCATAACCTTTGGACCGATGGGGTTCGACCAGAAATTCCTCAGGCCCTATACAAGAAGGCCGAAAAGGATTTCTTGGAGCAGGCCGTGAAGTTTTTTGAGACCCACTCGAACATGGGAGCCATGGTGCTGGAGTGCACCGGTTTCCCGCCTTTTGCCCGAGCTCTGCAGAGGGAAATCGATATCCCCGTATTCAGTTGGGGGACGTTGTTCGATTTTGCTTATTCAATCGTCGCGCATCGTGACTACTATGGGCACATTTGAATACTACACTTACCCTCTGGAGTCACACTAAAGCATCGCTTTGAGTTTGGAGAGTGTCGACGGCGGTAGAGGTTCCATCGGGGGACATGTCGCCAATTCACGGACCATGGAGTTGGCCCGTTCCTTGAGACTTAGGCTTCCGTTCTGCTCCCACTGGCTGTAACTCGAGCGGTCCAGAAGCTCGGGATACCAGTCTTCCCGGAAATAACGGAAGGTGTGCTCCGTTTCCAGAAAATTGCACCCCGGTGCGGCCTGGTCTATGACATCCAGCGCCAGGGTTTCGTCGTCAACTCTCAGTGGATTCAAGAATCTTTTGAGCCAGCCGATTACCTCATTACAAAATACGATGAGCTCAAAACTCCCGGTCATAGCCGAATCCAGATAACCTAGATTCTGAATCAGGTTCGCACCTCGGAAGGTGGTGCTGAAAAGGGTCAGGCTTGCGTCGGACGTGGCCTGGCCGTCAAAGACCTTGGAATCACTGGCCCCGGCGGAGCATAAAACGGCTAATTGATAGTGATTGGCAAGAGCGCAGCCGTAGGCTCCGGCGTCGGGGCTGACATAGAGGTCCACCATGGTCTTCATGTCCATTACTCCGACACTGGGATTATTCAGGATAAACGGTGAACCTTCACGAACCAGCTGAGAGAGCACGAGTCCGCCCAATTGTCCGGCATTTCCCAGGGCCAGCATGCCCGCCACGGTCATGGGCGCCGTGGTTCCCCTGGAGTTGCCTGGGGCATAGATGGTAGGGATGTTGTCGGCTGCCGCGTCCATGGATCTCTGAAGACTCTCCTGGTTGTGATTGAGGGCGCTGACCGTGTTGACGTAATTGATAATAAAGGGCCTCTTGACGAGCTCCTCCCGTCCGTGCACCTCAGAAGCCATGCTAATGGCGTCAGAGGTGCCGTCCGGAGTTGCACCCGTAAAGACGATGGGTTTGATATTGTCGTTGAGCATCACCAGCATCTGGTGGCGGCCATAATGCTCGACCGACACATCCGACGGGACGAACATGGACATGACAAAATCGACGTTGGACAGCTCGGAGACGAGCGCCATCCCCTGAGAAATATCGTTCAGAACTGCTGTGCGGCGGCTGCCGTCGTCAATATCGTAGGTATATATGCTGTCCGACCCCACACCGTAATAACTGGTGCGGCGGGTCCCCCCGATCAGCATGGCCGGTTCCAGGTTGCGGTTGTAGATGGTCAGCTCCTTCGGAACCGTTCGCAGAGCCCACTCAACCAAACTTGGCTTGATTCTCACCGTATTGCCGTCAACGTCGGCGCCTGCTTTCGTAAAGAGTTCCAGGGCTCCGCGGTGGTGGAAGGTCAAACCTGTGTCTTTCAGGATTTGCAGCGAGCCCTCGTGAAGCTTTTGAACCTCAGGCAGGCTGGCCGGGCGGTATTCGTTGGACTCTATTTCAGGCATTGGAATCGATGTCTCCCAAGAAGCTCACAGTCTTGGAGTAGGCTTCCAGAAACTGGTTGCCTCCTCAAATGCGCGGGCAACATGCAAGACGAGCGGCTCCTCAAAAGGCCGGCCGACAATTTGGAGGCCAATGGGCAGCCCCGCTTTGGTAAACCCGCAGGGTAGGGTCAGGGCGGGGTTTCCGGTCAAGTTAAAAACCTCGTTAAACTGAGTCATGGCCCTGACGACACCGATCTGCTCCTTGTTGACGGTCACCAGGGTTTGCCCCGGCAGGCTGGCGGTGACGGGCATGGTCGGGCCGACGATGAGATCGACTTTCTCAAAGAGTTGCTTGGTCTCGGCGACGAGGAGCGTTCTGGCTTTTTGAGCCCTCAAATAGTCGGCGGCCGATATCAACAACCCGGCCTCCAGCCGCAATCTCAAGGCCGGTAAGAGGCTCCGGCCATCCCGCTTGACCATATCTTCATAAGCGGAAGATGCTTCAGACAGAAGAATGATATTGCTCGTGTTTTCCGCATAGGCCAGCATTGGCCAGGGCGGTTCCACTATTTCTCCCCCTAGGTCCTTCAGCACCCTAACCGCCTTTTCGACCCAGTACCTCACTTCCGAATCCATGGGAAGCTTCCAGTATTCAACCGGAAGCCCCATTCTCAACCCCTTGATGTCCCGGTTCAAAGGAGTCGAAAAATTCGGTACGGGCACTTTGGCGGAAGATGGGTCTTGCGTGTCGTATCCACTCAGAGCCTGCATCACGATCGCGCAGTCTTCCGCCCGCCGGGTCAACGGGCCGGGATGATCAAGGCTCCAGGCTAACGCTTGCACTCCATGGCGGCTGATGCGTCCATAGGTGGGTTTCAGGGCTACTGCTCCGCACCAGGCGGCAGGGATGCGCAGTGATCCACCGGTGTCCGTGCCCACGGAGAAGGGGCAAAAGCCTGCAGCCACAGCGGCCCCCGAGCCGCCACTGGATCCGCCGGAGATGCGGTTTAGATCCCAGGGCGTAAACGTATGGCCGTAGTCGTATCCCGGTTCTGCAGCAAAAGGACCATAAGCCAGGGGGTTCATGTTCTGCTTGCCGAGGAGGATGGCCCCTGCCTGCTGAAGACGAATCGTCACCGTACTGTCGATTGTCGATGTGTTCTCATGAAACAGCCTGCTGCCTAGTGTGAAACGTTTGCCCCGAACCATGAAAAGATCTTTCAAGCCAAAAGGAATTCCATGCAGCGGGCCCCTGTAAGCACCTCTTAGAATGTCCTGTTCCGCCTTACCGGCCTTGGACAGGGCGTCATCCCGAAAGAGCGTGACAAACGAATTGATTTTGCTGTCGTGCGCTTCGATACGATCCAGGCAGGCAGTGACCAGTTCAACCGGCGATATTTCGCCCCTGCTGAGCAGATCGGCCAGCTCCTTGACGCCCATGAAGCACAGTTCAGTTGCGGGCATTGTGGATTCATTCATCCGAATCGTGCCCGACGCCGAAAAACAGGGCTGGTTCGACTTGCTCCAGTTTCAGTTCCAGAATGGATCTGGGTTTGCCGAAAACACGTGTCACCTCGTCCGCCATTTCTTCATCCCCGGAAGGATCCTGCTCCGGTTGCGGTTTCAAGATGGCGAACAACCGTCGGCTGTAATCGTAAAGCTCCCGTGAATGACTTTCCGATAATTCAAGGCCGGCCAAGGCTGTCATCAGCGAAAATGCTTTGTGTTCCATGGTCGAAAACACTCAGAGCCGTGGGAGAGTCAGTTTTCCCATACGATCTTGCCCTTTTTGATAACCGTGGAGGCCAGTCCGCCGCTGGGATTCGCGCACAACTGCAAGTGATTGGCAACATCCCAGATCACGATATCAGCCTGTTTACCGGGCTCCAGTGATCCGATTTCATCTCCTCGACCAATGGCATATGCGGAATTGATTGTGGCCGCGGTTATCGCTTCAGCCGGACTCATCCGAGCACCGTAGCACCCCAGAGATATAGCCAGAGACAATGATTCAACGGGACAACTTGGATTGAAATCGGTACCCAGGGCCACGGCCAGGCCGGCGTCTATGAACCGGCGTGCGTCTATCGGGATATTCAGGCGATGCACTATGGGGATGGCCGGCAGCAGGACGGCTATGACCCCAGCCCGCTGCATGGCTTCCAGATCGCTCGGACTGGAGTGCAGACAGTGTTCCGCACTGATCGCCCCACACCGGGCCGCCAGGGCGGCACCGCCCACGTGGGCGAACTCGTCGGCGTGCACCTTGGGCCTCAAGCCGAATGTATTGGCTACGGAAAAAAGCCGCTCGGTCTGTTCCGGAGGAAAAGTCACACCGCTATCGTAAAACCGGGCCAGCCGCCGGTCGGCCACTTGGGGAATCATTTCCGTCAGGATCAACTCGAGAAAAGCTTCCGGCTGATTGGCATACTCAGGCGGAATGTCGTGAGCCCCAAACAAAGTGGGTACGATTTCCACCGGACCTTCCCGGTCCAGTTGCCGCATGGCCTCGAGAAGTCGTATCTCTCCCTGGGTGTTCAGTGCATAGCCGCTCTTGGCTTCTATCGTGGTGACACCGTTTCGCATCATCCGGCGCAGGACCGGGCGGGCCTGGGACAGTAAAGTTTCCATGTCGGCATCCCTGGTATGCGCAACCGATGCCAGCACTCCTCCGCCCATGCGTTCGATTTCTCCGTAGCTCAGTCCTTTCACAATCTTCAAGCGGAATTCGTTCTCACGGGAACCGGCGAACACCAGATGCGTGTGAGCATCCACCAGTCCAGGTGAAACAAGGCGGCCCTCCGCGTCAATCATCCTGGTGTTTGGACCGGGCTTGAACCTGGTCGCCACCTCTTCTCCAGGACCTGCGGCCACTATCCTGCCTGCGGTGACGGCAACCATCCCGTCTTTGACACCGGCGATCTCATCCATATCGCGCCCGTAACGAGGACCGCTCTCCGTTGAAGACAGTGTGGCAAGCTCGCCAACGTTATCGATCAGTAAATCCGGATGTCTGAAATCATCCATCAATGCAGTTCACCCAAAGCCTCCATCACGGCCTGGGTAAGCTGTCCACCGGCTATGAATTCTCGTACCACCCTTATGTCCTCGGAGAAGATTCTGGCCACATCTCCATCAACCCAGGGCATGCACGTCCTAATTGCCGCATGCGCTGCGCGGGTCCCCTTGCCGCAACGCTCCAGACCTACGAAATCAAGGGCTTGGGCTGCGCAAATACATTCAATGGCCAAGACGTTCTCGAGATTGCCAGCTATATCAAAGGCTTTGCGGGCGGCATTGAGGCCCATGCTCACATGATCTTCCTGGTTGGCACTGGTGGGTATGCTGTCCACGCTGGCCGGGTGGGAAAGCGTCTTGTTGTCTGAGGCCAGCGACGCGCTGACGATTTGAAGAATGCCGAAGCAGTTCCCCTCACTGGCAAATTTGGAAAGGCTTGGTGGAAGATCGCTGCAATGGGGATCTGTGAGACGGGCGCTGCGACGGTCGCTTATGTTTGCCAGTTCCGAGAGAACAATGCTCATGAAATCACCAACAAAGGCCATGGGCTCACCATGGAAGTTGCCGCCTGAAAGGAAATCTCCGTCTTCATGAAAAATCAGCGGGTTGTCCGTCGCAGAATTCAGCTCGATTTCCAGAAGATAACGGGCGAATTTCAAGACTTCTCGCACACTGCCATGAACCTGGGGCATGCAGCGAAGGGAATAGGCGTCCTGAACCCTGGAATTCAGATGGGGCGGAGTGATTGAACTGCCTTCGACTATCCGGAGGATGTTTTCCGCCACTTCGCCCTGGCCGGGAATGGGGCGAACCTTATGGATCCTGGCATCGAAGGCAGCTGCTGTGCCTCCCAGGGCTTCCAACGTCATGGCTCCGGCGATGTCGGCAACTTTGACCAGATTCAGTCCGCGGCTCAGGGTGAGAGCGCAAACCGCGGACATGGCCTGGGT
>CAMYLL010000096.1 GCA_947259235.1 uncultured Pseudodesulfovibrio sp.
AATAATCTAAGCTGGACCGGATGGCGTCCTCGCCTTGACGGGTAGGCTCTCCGGCGTGAGCCCAATATTGATCATGCCCTAAACCGGCCTCGAAGAAAAGCAAAAGAAAGTTCAAAAAGGCCTAAGCAATCACATTTCTTATTGTAGCTAGTCGCCCCTTAAATTCTCTCAACATTATGATTTTACATAACAACTCGCTCGATAGAATGTAGTGTTTTAGACCAGGAAATGTAGTGATCCGCAGAAACCCGATCGAATCGACGCAACACTTGGCGGGGGATCATGAGAGCGAAACCGAAGAAACAGCCACAAGGATCATTCCTCTATCCGGACCTCCTGGACCAACTCAATCCGAAGCACTCACTGCTCAAGCTGGCCAAGAGCATCTCCTGGGAACGATTCGAGGAGGAGTTCGCCGAGCTCTACAGCGCCCATGGCCGTCTGGCCAAGCCGCGCGGCTGATGGTAGGATTGATGCTCCTCAAGCAACTGGAGAACCTCAGCGACGAACGGGTGGTGGAGGCCTGGACGCAGAATCCGTATTACCAGGCTTTCTGCGGAATGACGGAGTTTCAACGGAGTCTGCCCTGCGATCCTACGGACCTGGTCTATTTCCGTAAACGCATCGGCGAGGACGGAGCGCGGCTGATCTTCGAGGTTTCCGTCGAGCTGCACGGCAATGACGCCAAGGAGCGTGAAATCACGGTGGACACCACGGTCTAGGAGAAAAATATAACCTTCCCCACGGACGTGAAGCTGTTGACCAAGATCATCGAGGGCTGCCGCAGGATGCGAACAAAGAGGGTGTTCAACTGCGCCGCAGCTTCAGGCGCACGCTTCCCAGGCTTCGGTTGAAGCGGATGAAGATGGCGCAAAAGGCGAAAAAGCTGCGCACCATGGCCGGAGCCATGATCCGAGAGCTTCACCGCAAGCTGCCGAGTGAGGCTCTTGCCCGGCACCAGGAGCTTCTCGCCCTGTTCAAGCGAGTCAAGGATCAGAAGAGAAGCGACAAGAACAAGGTCTACAGCCTGCACGAACCCGACGTCCTCTGCATCGGCAAGGGCAAGGCGGGCAAGCCGTACGAGTTCGGGCGCAAGGCGTCCATCGCTGTCACGAAAACCACGGGCATCATCGTCGGGGCGATGAGTTTCAACGAGAACGTCTACGACGGCCACACGTTGCCGGATGTCCTCAAACAGTGCTGGACCATCACCGGGGTCTGCCCGACGGACGCCATTTGCGATCATGGCTACCGGGGTCTGGCGAAAGTCGGCGACACGGATATCCACACCCCCAACCCAGCGAAGAAGAAGGACTCGGCATACCAGCGCCGCAAGGCGAAACAGCGATTTCGTCGCCGTGCGGCCATTGAGCCTGTCATCGGTCATCTCAAGCACGATCACCGCATGGTCCGGTGCTATCTCAAGGGCGCGGTTGGCGACGCCATCAACCTGTTCATGGCGGCAGCTGCGTTCAACTTCAGAAAGTGGATGCGGAAGCGGGGAGGATTTTTTTTGCGCTTCTGGCGTGCTTTCTCTTCGCCGAGGGCTCAAGCCGACGGCTGGAGAACTGCCCCACATAGGCTGGGAAATGGCTTTTTCAGGGGCGACTAGCTAGCTTGCGGCAACTCTTCATCTATAGCACAAAAGGTAACGCGCCTTGTGCGAAATCAACACTTGAGAGCTCTAATCATGTAACTTGAAGAGATGCCATGCCATAACATAAAGCCCGACCACAAATCACAAAAACATCAACAAAAAACAGACTATAAAAACAAAATTACTATTTCAACTCACTAGATTATAAAAAATCGAATCCCCCCAAAAAATCACAATCAACATCGATTGTGACAACAATAGGAGGTGGCTAAAAGCGGATGCACCCCGCCTCGCCCCGGACCAGGGGAACCACATGGCGCAGCTCCTGCTCAAGGTCCGTTTCCCGGCCATCCCTGGCCGTCACCACCGCCGATACGTATACACGCTCGCTCATACTTCTTCCTTCCTTGTCGTTTCATTTCCTTTGCACGGAACCGCCCCCGGGGCAGCCCCGTTCCCTGCATGCAGCCGGTATCAATCCTGCCATGCCGTTGCGCAAGCGTCGAAAAACCGCAGCTCGCAAATGCCGACCGCTCACGCCGAGTCACACCCGGGAGGAACAGCCTAATCGCAGAACGCCCCGGAATCGGGTGGCTGTTGGGAGAGATAGCTGGCCGTGGCGTCCACCTGCCCGGCCGGGAGCTGGGCGCCCTTTTCCACCATCTTGGCCACGGTGGACTTCCAGGCGGTCTCGCTCTTGACGCCCAGGTTGAGGCAGATGCGCTTGGTGGAATGGCAACGCGAGCAGACCTGCTTGACGGTCCCGCCCATGTCTGCCGCACCGCACACGCCGGTCAGGGCAAAGAGTCCGGCGCAGACGCATCCGGCCAGATAATAACGAATTCGACGAGGCATCATGCGACTCTCCATTGCTTGCGCGGCCAACAGGCCACCTGTTCCCGGACAAATGAAGCACTCATCATCCGGCATGCCGAAAACATCGTGACGATTCAATGATAATACGCCACCCCCTCTCAAAAGTATAGCCATCCCGCCCGGGGCCGAACCGTGGTCAAAACATTCCTCCTTGTCCGCCCGGCCCAAAGTTGCTACCTCTTTCCTTCAAACGGAAGCGTTTCGTCACCGGTGTGGCGCTTGGTCTTCAAAACCAATGTGCGGGATAACACTCGCAGGCAGGTTCGACCCCTGTACGCTTCCGCCAATGTTAATAAAAATGCCGACCAGCAATGATCGGCACTTTTCTTTTTTGAGATTTCCCCAGCACTATCCCCAGCAGATGGCGTGAATCTTGGGGGGATTCCCCGCGCGTGTATACGACTCGTGAAACGAATTCCAAAACAATCCGAACAAAGCCCCTAATGAACGGGCCAAACAAGCCGCCTAGCAATAGTCCCACAAAGACCTGGGAGCCTGTCGAGACATCTACAAACAACTCATCGTCAAAGACAATGAATACAAGGGCAAAGGCGGCAAACATTGTCCAAAGGATTTCTGCCTGAAGCAAACAGACTACCCAAACAGGAATGCTCGGCCTCTGACCCCATAGAGGAATTTTATGGGAGATACGACTTCACCTTATCTGGACACATCTTCATTGCGGTATCGAGAGCCTCCTCTGGAGTTGAGTGCTCTACGCAGAACCACTCTCCGCCAGAAGGGAACTCTTCCCTCGCAATAACAATAACAGCATTTCCCGTCCGAACCGTGATCGAATCATCATGACAGTTGGCAACAAACTCCTTCAGAGAAGTCTTTGTGACATCCAAATCAACGCATGCCACAAAGACTTTTTTCTCTTTTCCCCCGGCAAGATGATTTGTCCCCTTGCTCACTACAATACCTTCGATCTCTTCGCAGGAGAGGTATAGGTCGCATGCGAACGCCTGCATTGCGCAAACGAAAACGAGCAGTAAAGAGAGGGCAAAACAAGACAGTTTCTTAATCATCCCAGTCCTCATAAATAATTGTGTAATCGACCTCAATGTTGTCTGAACCATGAGCAACCAACCGAATTTTCCACGTGACCGGAGTATCCTCGTCGCCGGTCAAATTGATCGAGTGTGAGGCCTGAGGAGGGCAGGCATAGCTTCCTTTGGACTCGCCGTTAACTTCGACCCAAACACCGGTCGTTAGACCGCCCCATACACCTTTCAGCCGAAGATGGATCTGCTTACCTCCCTTAAACATGTGATACTCATGAGTGGATACAGTTTTATTAATATACCGTTTCGGATGCGGCCGCTCCGGCTCTTCCATGAACTCCTTTCCGGCCATGTCCTGGCATTTCTCGCACGCGTTGGGCTTGGGGTGGAGCGTCCAATAACAATCGCCTTTGGGATCAAATCTGTCGGCCTGATTCGACCATTGATATTCGGCTTCTGCCTTTTTGAACTTTGCCAAGCTTTCAGAATCCTGAATTCACACTACTGGCTTTTGTTCCCCGTGAACCCGGCCAGATCGATCTTAAAACCATGCCTTCCAATAGCTCCAGGACACAATTAGAGTTGGACGAACGAATCTCCATGAGCCAGGATGAGTTCATGAAGACACTGATTATGGGATTCGGAAACAGGTAAAAGGTTCGCTTTGAAAAGAACAAACCTTCCCCCTTTCAAGCCGATGCTCCCCGGATGGGCCGCCTTTCTTCTCCAGACAGAGAAGCTATGGATAGCAATCATGGTGGTCGGCCTGATCCTCGGAATATGGGCGGTGGCCGTTTATCTCAATCTTCCCGAGGAGTCACATGCTGTGTTGGGGCTAATCGCCGGGATGGCGGCTTCTGTGCTACTGCGGCCTGTTGTACGTCTTTTCCTGAAAGGAGCTAACTGGTTAGCCCTCAAGAAATACCGCCCCCACCCAATGAGTACCTATTTTTGATCAAACGCCTGACTTGGCCCAAAGACTCTAAGCGAAACGTGCTTCCATCAATGTCGTCCTTCGGAGCCTCCAGAAGGAAGTCATTGTAGAAGCACGAAGTGGGCCCTCCTTGCTTCCGAGAATAATCCACAGGCGGGATCACCTGATGTTCGGGTGGCCGCTGTTGTCCGGGATGTCGGGCGTTGTGGTGCGGGAGCGGAAGACGACGCCGACGGATCGATAGACGGTCAGGGCTGCCAGGACCAGCAGGATGACGGAAATCACGCCCAGGTTGTAGGAGGGGTTCGGGGCCGTGAAATAGCCGGAGGCCGGAGCGAATGCTTCCCAGGCCAGGGCTGCGGACGCTGTTATGAGCATGAATACGGCCGGGATCAGGGTATAGCGGCGCGGGAGTTTCCGGTTGGCAAGGAAGGCGGTGATGGTGGTCAGGGTGATGGCCGCGATGAGCTGGTTGGATGCGCCGAACAGCTTCCACACGCTGGCCCACGAATTGGTCACGGCCAGCAGGTAGCCGGGAACGAGCACGAGCAGCGTCGCGGCGATGCGGCTTTTGGCGAGAAAGGGAATCCTGACTCCCAGGGTCTCGGCTATCAGGAAGCGACCGAGCCGCGTGCCGGAGTCAAGCGTCGTCAGGATGAACGACTTGACCATGACCGCGCCAAGCAACCCGGCGATGGGCGCGGTCAGGAGCGGGAGGCCCAATTGGCCGACCAGATTGCCGAAGCCGTTGCTGAAGGCGACGATCCACCCTTTCTCAAGGGCAGTGCCGAACCACATCCCGGCCTCCCGGGGCACAGTGCCCGCCGGAGCCGCACCCCACCACAGCCCGGCGGAGACGACCATGATGACCATTACCGCCAGCGCCCCTTCCACGAGCATGCCGCCGAAAGCCAGGGGCTTGCCTTCCGACTCGCGCATGAGCTGGCGCGAGGACGTCCCGGTGGAGACCAGGCTGTGGAATCCGCTGATGGCTCCGCAGGCTACCAAAATAAACAGAATCGGCCATATGGGCTTGTCGCCCGAAAAGAACTCGCCTTGGTGGAAAGGGGCATTGATGGTCGGATGAATGACCATAATTCCGAGGAAACCTATTCCCATGCCGACGAAGAGCATGACCGACGAGATGAAGTCCCGGGGCTGGAGGATGAGCCAGATGGGTGAAATGGAGGCCAGCAGGCAGTAGAGGGCGATGAAGGCGCACCAGACTGCGAGGATCGTCTCCTTGCCCCATGCGGCAGGCAGCGTGATGGGGTAGGCGAAGCCGACCCACAGCAGGGCATAGGCTCCGAGAAGGCCGAGCCCAAGCACGAGGGATTCGTTCATCTTGAATGTATTGATGCACAGCCCAATGACGATGGCGACGCCCACCAGACCGAAGGTCGGGATGACGAGGGCTGGCCGACTGATGAACGCATCGGCCACCGAGACCATGAACACCGTGGTTATCAGCGTCAGCATGAGATAGACGAGCACCGAGACGAGGTTCTTGCCGAGCTGCCCGAGCATGGGTTCGGTGAGGTCGTAGATTCCGCGGCCCTTGTGGCGCACGCTGATCATGAGGGAGAGATAGTCATGCACCGCCCCCATGAACACCGATCCGATGACCACCCACAGGAGCGTGTACCCCCAGCCGAAGATGGACACGGCCAGGATCGGCCCGATGATCGGCCCGGCCCCTGCTATGGAGGCGAAATGGTTGCCCCACAGGAGCCGCAGTTTGCTTGGATGGTAGTCCACTCCGTCTTCGAGCGCGAAGGCGGGCGTGACTTTCGAGTCGTCGGGGTTGACGAGTCTCTTCTCAATGAAACGACCGTAGAGCCGATAGCCGAGTATGAACCAGACAATGGCGATGGCGGTGATCACGAGGCTGTTCATGGTGCACTCCCAATCAGTCCGTTCGTTTTATTGGTGACGAGCTATTCCGTTGAAGGATTGCTGCAGGGTGAGTGAACAGCCTCTCCGTCCTTCCACACACAAGGTACGCCGGTTCATTTTTTTACAAACAATAGGACGAACGGTATCCCAAATGGCATGCGGGCTCAAGCGTGCAGGCATCCGGGACGGAAAACAGGCGGCAAGGAGCAGGCCGAGACGAGGAACTTGCCCCGTCGTGACGGCCAGGGAGGACGCGTTGTCGGAACAGCTGCTACTCGGCGCACTCGACGCAGTGCTGCGTCTCGGGCATGGCCTTGAGCCGGGGGATGGGGATGGGTTCGCCGCAGTCGATGCACAGGCCGAAGTCCTCGTCTTCGTCCACGCGGCGCAGGGCCTCCTCCAGCCGGACCATGCGCACCTTGGCCTTGGAGAGCTGGGCCTCGGACACGGACTGGTTGACGATGGTGTCCATGCGCGAGATGCGGCCGATGGCGTTGTCCGGGGCCACGGGTTTGACCAGCTCCTTGAGCCGGGGAATCTCCGCCTTGAGAGAGGCGATCTCCTGACGGGCGTATTCCTTGAAATCCTTTCTTTCCATGTCCGTCATTACAGCGTCCTCAGCCTGCGCATGGCGTCTTCGAGTATGTTCATTTCCTTGGCAAAACAGAACCGGGCCAGGGTCTCGCCCGTCTGCCCCCGGTAGAAGGCCGAGCCGGGCACGCAGGCCACGCCGGTCTGCTCCAGCAGGTGCAGAGCGCGCGCCTTGGCCGTTGCCCCCGGCAGGGAGGAGACGTCGGCCAGGGTGTAGTAGGCTCCTGAAGGCACATGGGGCGTCAGCCCGATATCGCGCAGGACGCCGCAAAAGAGGTCGCGCTTCTTCTGATGATCGTCGGACACGCTCGTGTAGTAGTCGTCACCCAGCTCGTCCAGGCCGCGCGCGGCCCCGAGCTGCAACGGCGCGGGAGCGCAGACGTAGACCAGATCGCTGAAATGGCCGATGGCCAGCGCCCACTCCGGGGCGCAGATGGCATAGCCGATGCGCCAGCCCGTGATGGCGAACACCTTCGACAGGCCGGAGATGGTGATGGTCCGTCGCGCCATGCCCGGCAGGGTGGCCGGTGCGATATGGGTCAGGCCGTCGAAGACGAAGCTCTCGTAAATCTCGTCGGTGAACACGAACAGGTCGTGTGCCTGGGCAAAGTCCGCCACCAGCTCCAGCTCGGCCCGGCTGAAGACCTTGCCCGCCGGGTTGGACGGCGTGTTCAGGATCATGGCCCTGGTCCGGGGCGTGACCACGCGCTCCAGGTCCTCGGCCGTGAACTCCCAGCGCGGCGGCGCAAGGGTGACGAAGACCGGCTTGATACCCAGAGAGGCCATGGTCACTATGTGATAGCCGTAATACGGCTCGAAGACCACGACCTCGTCCCCTTCGTCGAGCAGGGCGAGACAGGCGGAGTAGAACGCGCCCGTGGCGCCGGATGAAACCACCACCTGTCCCTCGGGGTCCACGTCCATTCCGGTGTCCCGGCGCTGTCGCGCGGCAATGGCCGTGCGCAGTTCCAGCCGCCCGTCATAGCGGGTGTAGATGTTGCTGCCGCGCTCCATGGCCTCCTCGGCTCCCTGGATGACAGCATCGGGCACGGGCAGGTCGCACACGCCCTGGGCCAGATTGATGCCGCCCACCCGGGCGCACTCGATGGACATGTTTCTGATCTCGGACTGGGCCACCAGAGGCCGGCGCTTGCTTGCTCTCACTGAAATGAGGTATCGTCTCGCGTATGGTAGGGTTCAATAAACACCAAGGCAGGAGCATACATGAGTTCACTTCAGAGTAAAACCCTCGTGGTGACGGGAGCATCCAGGGGCATAGGC
>CAMYLL010000097.1 GCA_947259235.1 uncultured Pseudodesulfovibrio sp.
GTTCCAGGTGGTCAACGACAACTTCGGACATATTGTCGGCGACAGGTTGTTGGCGAAGGTCGGGGAGCGGCTGGATAGGCTTGCGCGCCCCTCAGACACCGTGGCCAGGTTTGGCGGCGACGATTTTGTTATTCTCATCGAGGAGATGGAAAAGAAGAGCGTTGTTCGCGACGTGGCCAAATCCATCTAGAAAGCCTTTAAGGAATCCTTTGAGGTGGATGGTGCTGAATTCCCCCTGACGGCCAGCTTGGGGCTGGAGATAGTCAAGGGTGGGCAGGATTCCAAGGAGAGCATGGTCCACAATGCCCAGCTCGCCATGTACAAGGCCAAGGAGTCCGGCAAGGATCGCTGCGTGGTCTACGACCCCAAGATGCGTGAAGGGATGATCAACGTGCTTGCGGTGGAAAATGATCTCAAGCGTGCTCTGCGCGCTAAGGAGATCGAGGCGTATTATCAGCCTATCGTCAATCTGGCGGACGGCCAGCTCTATGGTTTCGAGGCCCTGGCCCGCTGGAATCACCCCACAAGGGGCCTTGTCAGCCCCGGTGAATTCATTCCCGTGGCCGAAGAGACCGGTCTCATCCTTCGGCCATTGATCTCGTCATGTCGGTGAACATCTCGGCCAAGCAGTTTGGCGAGGCGAACCTCGTGCCGAGCGTCAAGGACATACTGGCTCGCACGGGCCTGCCGCCCAGCCTGCTCAAGCTGGAGATCACGGAAACGGTTGTCATGCTGGACGCAATGGAGTCTTCTATAAGGCTCAATCACTTGAAATCACTTGGGATAATGCTCTCTATCGATGATTTCGGCACTGGCTACTCATCCATGAGCTATCTTCAGAAGTTCCCCACTGATCAGCTCAAGATCGACCTGAGCTTCGTGCGGTTGATGGAGAAGGGGCCCGAGAATATCGAGATCATCAGGGCTATTGTCAACATGGCCCACAGCCTGCGCCTGCGCGTGGTGGCCGAGGGCATCGAGACCGAGCGGCAACGGGACCTGCTTTATTCCTTGCAATGCGATTACGGTCAGGGCTATCTCTATTCAAAACCGCTTCCCAGGAGTGAGGCGGAGGCGTTCCTCGTGGAAACGGAGTAGCGCCGCCTTCCAAGAAAGAGTAGCCGCAAAGGGAGACCATCCGCATGAACTTGAGCGCACCGCAACTCATTACCTGGGTCATTGGCGTCATCCTGGGTCTGATGGGGATTTTGATCCATCTCGACGTCATGTCCATTCCCGCCCTGGAGGATTTGATCCGTCCGTTTTGGCTGGTTTCAACCGGCTTTGTGATTCTCGCCGTGTCAAATGTGTTCAGGAGGCTTTGAGCGCACGTTTTTTTGATCCACTCAGGGGCCTGTCGCAGAATTGCGGCAGGCCCCTTGTCGTTGTTTCTCTCTTTGTGTAATAATTGATTTCATATGTCTGTGCATAGGTCTGCCCCGTGGAGCGATTGACTCAGGAGGTTCGCGGCAATGGCTGATTTGAAACGGTGGAGCCATGGCGAAATTACTCGAATGCGTCTTGAAATAGACAAACTTTTCGACGAGTTGTGCTCTGACTTTGACCTCCCGGAGATGTTTTGTCGCATGAAGGGGGATATCGAGCTGTGGGAGGAAGGCAACACCCTGGTTGCCCGGCTGGAGTTGTGCAAAATCAATCCCGACGATGTTACCGTGGTGGTACTTGAGCAACAGCTTGTAATTACGGCGGAATTTGTCGAGGTCGTCAGGGGGCGTCGTCGTACCCGGGTGTTCAGGAAGGATGTCCGGCTGCCGTGTGCCGTCCGGACGGATGAGGTTAGCGCGGAATTTACCGAGGGCGCCCTCGTGGTCAGGCTCCCCAAGTGTTCGTCGCAGTACAGTCAGTTTGTCAGGATAATCAAGAAATAGATGGAGCCAGTACATGCCCAGAAAGATGTCATCACATGAAGTTCCCGTGGACAAGCTCAAGTGGACGCTCAACCCCAAGACCCTGGGCTTCAAGACGACCGACGACCTGGAGCCGCAGACGGAAATCATCGGTCAGAAACGCGGTGTGGAGGCGTTTCGCTTCGGTCTGGGGATGCTCAAGAAAGGGTATAACATCTTTGTCACCGGGCAGCCCGGCACAGGACGGCTCTCCACGGTCAGGAAGCTGCTCACGGAGATGGCCGACAAGAATCACACGCCGTGCGACCTGTGTTACGTCAATAACTTCAAGCACCCTGAAGCCCCGATCCTGCTTCGTTTCACCTCCGGAGAGGGGAGCCGTTTCAAGAGGGACATGCAGGACTTCCTGGATATCGTGAAGCGCGAGGCTCCACTGCTTTTCGAGAGCGAGGAGTACATCGCCAGGAAGAATCAGATCGCCGAGGCCCACGAGAAAAAGGTCATGAGCTTCTACAAGGCCATCGAGGAACAGGTGAAGGATACCGGTCTCGTGGTGGTGCGGATGCAGATGGGGCCGATACAACGTCCCGACGTGGTTCCGTTGGTCGACGGCGAGCCCAAGCGCATGATCGAGCTGGAGGAGATGGTCGAGAATGGCCGTTTTCCCAAGGACGAGTTTGAGCGTTTGCGCGCCAAGCGGCTGGAACTCAAGGAACAGATCGACCATATAGTCCTTGAGCTCAAGGAACTGCAAAAAGAGGTCGGCAAGAAACATGAGGAAGTTGATCGGCTCATGTTCACGGCGCTGGCACAGGATTTCATCACGCCTCTTCGGGAGCGGTATGATGAACCCAAGGTGTTGAGTTTTCTTGATTCAGTGCTTGAAAACATGGCTGACGACCTGGACAGCATCAAGGCGCTTGGCGCTCCTCCCAAGCAGGGGCCGATCCCGGGCATGATGTTTGGAGGCGCCTCGCCAGAGGTTGTTTTTCATCCCTACCAGGTGAACCTCCTGGTGGATAATGTGGAGAAGGAAGGGCCGCCGGTCATCATCGAGTCCTATCCTACCTACAGGAATCTGTTCGGCAGCATAGAGCGGGTCATGGACCGCAACGGCGGCTGGCATACCGATTACACGAAGATCAAGGCCGGCTCGTTTGTCAAGGCAAACGGGGGATACCTGGTGATCAACCTGATGGACGCAATCTTCGAGCCCGGGGTCTGGCAGACCCTGAAGCGTTCCCTGAAGATTGAGCAGATCGAAATCGAGACCTTCGACCCCTATTATTTCATCAGCGCCACGTGGCTCAAGCCGGAACCCATTGACATGGACGTCAAGGTGGTCGTCCTGGGCAGCCCGTATCTCTATGCCATGCTCAAGCGCTACGACGAGGACATGCCCAAGATATTCAAGGTGTGGGCTGATTATGAGTCGAGCATGGACCTGACCGATGAGGCGGTTCAGCAGGTCGCCCGCTTCGCCAGGGCAGAGGTGGACAAGAACACGCTCAAGCCCTTTGATTCCGGGGGCGTCGCCGCTATCATGGAGCAGGCCGTGCGCTGGGCCGGACGTCAGGAGAAGCTGTCCACGGCGTTTCCGGCGTTGGGTGATCTCATGAGCGAGGCGGAGTATTTTGCTTCGCGTGACAATGCCTCAGTGGTGAGCGGCAAACACGTCAAGGCGGCCGTGGAGGCCAAGATATACCGCTCCAACCAGATAGAGGAGCGCATTCAGGAGATGATCGACCGCGGCAGCCTGTTCGTGGACACCGACGGCGAGGTGGTGGGGCAGGTCAACGGTCTGGCCGTCTATTCCATGGGCGACTACATGTTCGGCAAGCCCAGCCGCATCACCGCCGTGACCTCCCTTGGCAAGGAGGGCATCATCAACATTGAGCGCGAGGCCGACATGTCCGGCCCAACGCACAACAAAGGTATGCTCATTCTGGCAGGATTCCTGCGCAGCCGCTTTGCCCAGGACAAGCCTCTGTCGCTGGTGGCCAGCATCGCCTTCGAGCAGTCCTATGGCGGTATCGACGGAGACTCCGCCTCGTCCACGGAGCTGTACGCGTTGCTTTCGAGTCTCTCGGGCAAGCCCATCAAGCAGTATATCGCCGTCACTGGATCCGTGAACCAGTATGGAGAAGTGCAGCCCATCGGCGGCGTGAACCAGAAGGTCGAGGGGTTTTATCTCTGCTGCAAGAATGCCGGGCTGACCGGCGGGCAGGGCGTCATGATTCCCCATGCCAACATCAAGGATCTGATGCTTCGCGACGAGGTCGTCGCGGCGGTCAAGGACGGCTCGTTCCATGTCTGGGCCGTGAAGACCATCGACGAGGGCATAGAAATACTCACCGGGGTCAAGGCGGGCGTCCGCAAAAAGGATGGGACATACCCGAAGAACACCATAAACGCCCTGGTTGACGAAAAGCTGCGCACCCTGACCGACACCTTTATGGCCTATGGCAAGAAGTGGGATAAGAAAGAAAATGGCAACGGAGGCGACGACACGGGCGATGCAGGCGGCAAGGGCGGGCGCAAGAAACCCGCAGGCAAGAAGACTCCGCCGAAAAAGCAATAGGGCGACGGTCTTTTCTTGACAAGGAACCATGCATGATCACAGGGTTGCGTTACAGCGCAACCCTTTTTCATACGGAGTGATACTGATGAATCTGCTCAGGCTCAATATATGGCGAAAGATAATCCTGGTCAGCTTCGTGGCGACGGTGATCGCCCTGTTCGCCTTTGACTGGGGCTACCATTTCCACGTCGGCCATGTGGTTCGTCTTGCCGTGGGGGCGCTAGCCTTCTGGGTTGTGGTGGACAAGGTCTAGTGGGTGTGATCGTGCTTCGCTCACCGGAATAGCCTGGATTGCTGCCTCAAGCGTCACCGTCTTCCATGGGTGCTCCCTGTCATGGGGCCGTTCTGGTCAACAAAGCTGTTGTTGTTTGGCGAAAAACCCCTTGACGTCCTTTGCGGACGGGTTTAGTCGTGAATTCAAAGAACAAAGGTGTAATCCGCTTATGCATTCCTTCGACCACATCTCCTTCCTCCCCGGCGCCCTCCTAGCGGTTGGCGTATCTGTCGTCGTGGACGTAGTAGTAGGTGATGTCTATAGGGACGCGCCATAGCGGGATTGTATAATCTGAGATTTTCAATAAACCCCCGTCGGTGCGAACCGGCGGGGGTTTTTCGTTCCCGCCGGAGGCTCAGGCGGCAACCAGGAGGCCCGACATGAAACTCAGCGGTGCGGAGATAATCATTAAATTGCTGGAGCGGCAGGGAGTGGAGACCATTGCCGGCATCCCCGGAGGCGCGAATCTGCCCCTCTACGACGCCCTGTCGCACAGCTCCATCCGGCACATACTGACCCGCCACGAGCAGGGCGCAGGATTCATCGCCCAGGGCATGGCACGGGTCAGCGGCCAGCCCGCCGTTTTCTTCGCCACCTCCGGTCCGGGGGCGACCAATACCCTGACCGCCATTGCCGACGCCAAGCTTGATTCAATCCCCATTATCTGCATAACCGGCCAGGTTCCCCTGGCAATGATCGGTACAGACGCCTTTCAGGAAGTCGATACCTACGGCCTCAGCGTGCCCATCACCAAGCACAATTATCTGGTGCGCTCCGTGGACGAGTTGCTGCACGTTATCCCGGACGCCTTCCGCATCGCCGTTTCCGGAAGGCCGGGACCGGTGGTCATCGACGTTCCCAAGGACGTGCAGACCGCCATGCTCGATTTCGAGGCATGGCCGGAGCCGGGAGGGCGCACGGCCGGGCCGGAGCTGATGGCACCCGAGTTGAGCCATGCCGCCAGGATGATTGACGAAGCGGAACGGCCCATTCTTTACTTGGGCGGCGGAGTAATCCAGTCCGGGTCGTCCGAGCAGGCCTTAGCCCTGGCCGAGCGTGCGTCCATACCGTGCGCGTTCACCCTCATGGGGCTGGGGATCATGCCCATGGATCATCCGCTGTGTATGGGGATGCTCGGCATGCACGGCGCCCGCCATACCAACCTCGCCCTGGAGCGGTGCGATCTGCTCATCGCCGTGGGCGTGCGCTTCGACGACAGGGCCACCGGCAAGGTTCCCGGATTCTGTCCCAACGCTCGCGTCATCCACATGGACATAGACCCGAGCGAGTTGGACAAGATCAAGAATGCCCATGCCTCGGTCACCGGTGATGTGGCCGATTCCCTGAAAGGGCTTTTCTCCCTGGTGGAAAGGGCGGATCGCGGGGCATGGCTCGATGAAGTGGCCGCCCTCAAGCGTGACCATCCCATGATCATTCCCAACGGTGACGATCCGTGCTCTCCCTACGGCATCATCCTCAGGGCTGCTGAGCTGGCCGGAGAGGACGCCATAGTCTGCACAGACGTGGGCCAGCACCAGATGCGCACGGCCCAGGCCTATCCCTTCAGCCACCCACGGCAGTGGCTGACCTCCGGCGGGTTGGGAACCATGGGGTTTGGCATGCCTGCGGCCATCGGAGCGGCCCTTGCCGCGCCTGATCGCATGGTCCTGTGCTTTACGGGCGACGGCTCGATCATGATGAACATTCAGGATCTGGCCACCGCCATGGAGCATGACGTCAACGTCAAGATCATCCTGACCAACAACAACGCCCTTGGTCTTGTCCGGCAGCAGCAGGATCTCTTCTATGGCAAGCGGTACTTCGCGTCCGATTATGCACGCCGGGTTGATTTCGTTAAAATAGCCGAGGGGTTCGGCATCCGTGCCTGGGATCTGGGCACAAGCGGTGACCCTGGCGCCATGCTGGCCGAGGCCATGGCCCAGCCTGGTCCGTGCCTGATTCATGTGCCCATCAGTCCCGATGAACCTGTCTATCCCATGGTTCCCCCCGGAGCCGCCAATTCCGAGATGATCGGAGGTGAAGCCAATGTGTAAGCAAACGGTCATCGAACTGACGGTGAACAACCACCCCGGCGTGATGTCGCATATCTGCGGCCTGTTTGCCCGTCGGGCATACAACGTCGAAGGAATCGCCTGCATGCCTGTCAACGGCGGCGGCAGAAGCATGATCTGGTTGCTCGTCAACGCGGACCAGCGCCTCGACCAGATGATCAAGCAGGTGGACAAGCTTGAGGACGTGCTGGCCGTGGGGCGTCACGACAGCGGGCACGAGGTCTTCGACAAGATGGCCGAGTTCGTCGGCTGAGCCTGTTTGGAGTTTGCGTTCGCAAGGGCCGGTCCACTGGGCCGGCCCTTTTGTTGTATACCGGGACGCCGGTATCTCCCGTTTTTCAAGCACATGGAGTGTGGTGGGGCGGCAGAGAAAAACCATCTTATTGCCCTAAAGATATCGTTCAAGGCGTCGATAAGAAGAGCGGATAAGCGCGAACAGTATCCGGGAGACTTCATGGCCCTTACCGATATCGAGAAGAGTTTCATACTCGACTACTCGTCCAGACTGCTTGAACAGGACATGCTGACCAATCAGCTGTTCGCAAGTTCGAGCGTCGGCCGCGACCTGCGTAGTCTGGTGCTCGGTGAGCCGGTCAGGGCCACGACCTTCACCAATCCGTTCGAGGAGGCCATCAGCGGCAGGCTGCGGGCGGATGCCGGGGCCACCCGTCAGGCATCGCGCAACGTCGGCGAGGCCGGGTCCATGATGGGCGTGGCCAGGACGGAGATGGCCACCATAAACAGCGCCCTGACCGATATGGAAGCCATCATCGACAAGATCAACACCGGGGAACTGGACGGCACGAGTGCCGTGGTTCAGAGCGACTACAACGCGCTCAGGGACAAGATTACCGGAACCATCTCCGGGGCCGACTTCAACGGCATAGCCGTGCTCGACAGCTCCCAGTGGGGGACCGATCAGATCGACGCCAACGGCAATGTCTACATTCAGTCGGGCAAGGACGGCGGGTTCAACATCACTTTTCATTCCGTGGATACGCCCGCCAGCGGGACGAACTGGTCCGACCTCTCGGGGGCGGACCTGGCCGCGGCGGGAACCCGGGCCGATCAGCTCGGGTTCGTGCAATCGTTGTCCAGCGAGATGAACTCCATCCAGAACATGTACGAGAGCAAGGAAGACGGTCTGTACTCCCAGGAACTGTCCCTGCAAAGCGAGGCCCAGATTCTGGACAACGCCGCCCAGATGAGGAAGCCCTCCGATCCGAACTATTCGCTTGAAAAGCTTCTTGCGGATTTGATTCTTCGGGACTCCGGTTCGATAATCGACGGCATCGGGTAACGGGGGCAGGCATTGCGACAGCGCAAAAAGGCAAAGGCCGGTCAGTTATCTGACCGGCCTTTGCAATATAT
>CAMYLL010000098.1 GCA_947259235.1 uncultured Pseudodesulfovibrio sp.
CGTGAACATGGTTCCCACCACCACCGGCGCGGCCAAGGCCGTGGGGCTGGTCATCCCCGAGCTCAACGGCGTGCTCGACGGCATGGCCATCCGCGTGCCCACGCCCAACGTATCCCTGGTGGACCTCGTTTGCGAGCTGAAGAAGCCGACCACCGTCGAAGAAGTCAACGCGGCCCTCAAGGCGGCGGCCAACGATTCCATGGGCTACACCGAGGAACCGCTCGTGTCCGTGGACTTCATGGGCTCCACCTTCGGCGGCGTGGTGGATAGTGACCTGACCAGGGTCATGGGCGGAACCCAGCTCAAGCTGATCATCTGGTACGACAACGAGGCCGGATTCACCAACCAGCTCCTGCGCCTGACAAAAAAGGTCGCCGGGATGATCTAGCCTGCGGGCGGTTTGATCCCGTACTGAAAGAAGCAACGCCAAGCCGCCCTGCTCGTGCAGGGCGGCTTTCTTGCGTTCTGTCCCGATCTGTTCGTGAAAATGATGCTTCTGCGTGCAATCGACTGCTGTTTTATGATATTGCAATGCCGGAGATCGCCTTGATTGGTTATAATACTTTACAGGGCATTGTTTTTTTCCTAACAGTTCTGTTGGTATTTTTCTGCGTTTAATGCGTTGAAATTATGATTCAATCTGGTTTTTTAGGGGGTGGAGGGGGAATGACAGATATCGTCAGCGGGTGCGAGAGTTTGGATGATCCTCTTCTAGTCGTCAGGCAACCGATATTTGATCGGGATAAAGGTGTATGGGGGTATGAACTTCTGGCCGAGCCGTCGGCAGGGGGGCAGGCCTCCCTTGCCGAGACTCTTGCGGCCTATCGAGCCATGAATGCGGGCGAGATGCTGGGCGGCAAGGCCAAGATTCTCCTCAACGTGACCTCCGAAAGCAGTCTGGACGACACCTCGTCCCTGGCGGAAGCCTCGGATTGCGTGTTCAGCCTGTGCAATCAGGCGGCCGCTTCGCCCAAGTGCCCCGGCATTGCCGATTCCCTCCACGCTTGTGGCGGCATAGTGGCCCTTGACAGCGGCATAGATCATCCGTGCATGTCCTCCCTGCTTGAGAAGGCGGATATCATCAAGGTTTCCCTGGCCGGAAAGACTCCACCCGAGATCGTCAGGCTGCGTGCGGAATACAAACGGTTCGGTGGCGAGTTGCTGGCCACGGACATCGCTACCTGGGAAGCCTTCGAGGGAACGCGTGCCTTGGGATTCAAATATTTTCAGGGGCCGTTTTTCGGCGTGGCCCAGGTTTCTGACGACGGCCTGGCCGTGAGCTCCACGGCAAAGCTGCAGCTCCTGCGCGAGCTGGCCAATCCGGATTGCGAGATGGATGAGCTGGCGATGATCATCGCATCTGATATTTCCTTAAGCTACCGGATGCTCAAATACATCAATTCCGCATCCTTCGGGTTGCGCAACAAGATCAAGTCCATCCAGCAGGCCGTGTCCCTGCTCGGGCTCAAGGAGATCCGCCACTGGGCCACGGTGGTGGTCATGACCGATCTGGATTCAACGCCCAAGGGCGAGGAGCTGGCTTACATGGCCTTGCAGCGCGGCCGATTCCTGAGCAAGCTGGCCGGGACCATTGCCGGATTCAGGCATTCTCCAAACACCATGTTCATGCTCGGCCTTTTTTCCCTGCTTGATTCCCTGCTCTCCTATCCCATGGGCAAGGCTCTGGAGGACATCCCCCTGGAGGACGAGATCAAGGATGCCCTGTGCGGCACGTTGAACGAGTTTCGCGACTGGCTGCTCATGGTCGAGGCGGTTGAGCTGGGCCGGTGGGCCATCGCCAACGAGATTCTCGTCAGATACGGGGCCTGCTTTACCCAGGCTGCGACACAGTACATGAAAGCCGCGACCTGGGCTGCCAGCCAGATTCCGAACATGCGGAAGTAGGGTGCATGAGATAGGGGCCGGACAGCATGCAGTCCAAGGCGTCTTATATAAATGGTGAAATCAAAAGTGGAAACCGCCTTCGGCGGATTTGTCAGGTGATTTCGCCTCCGGCGGCCAAAGGGCTGTAACCCTTTGGAATCCCACTCTCGCCTTCGGCGAAAACTTTCTTTGAATGGGGGCCTGCCGTTGACCGCACCAACCCGAGAAAATATCTTGCCATGCGAAAAGCCCCGAGACCGTTATGGTTCGGGGCTTCTTGCATATTTATCAACAGGTATGGAAACGTCTTGCCTGCTGTCCGGCCTTTCTTGTCGTATCGATTATGGCTATTCGATGCCCTCGGCCCGGCGCTTGTCGTCTCTGAAGAGTTTGTAGTTGATGGCATCAACCACCGCCTGCCAACTGGCCTCGATGATGTTGTGGGACACGCCCATGGTGGTCCAGCGTTCGTATTTGTCACCCGTTTCGATGAGGACGCGGACAAAGGAGGCCGTGCCGCCCGTGTCGCGCACCGCGCCGGAGAGCACGCGTACCTTGAAGTCCAGCAGGCGGACTTCGGACAGCTTGGGGTAGAACCGTTCAAGGCCCTTGCGCAGGGCGCGGTCCAGGGCGTTGACCGGCCCCATGCCCGTGGCCGCGGTGTGCTCCACCTGCCCCTTGACGTTGATGATGACCGTGGCCTCGGTAAATGGTTCGGCGTCCTCCTCCCGCTTGGCGTCCACCACGAAGAAATGGCGGAAGCTGAAGTAGTCAAGCTTCATGCCCAGCGCTTCCTGGAGCATGAGTTCGAATGAGGCGTCTGCCACGGAGTATTCGTAACCCATGCTCTCCTTGAGCTTCAGCTCCTTGAGCAGGGTATTGACAGTGGGGTCGTTCTTGTCCAGCTCGTAGCCGAGCTCCTTGGCCTTGAACAGGATGTTGCTCTTGCCTGCCTGATCAGAGAGCAGGACGCGCTGTGCGTTGCCTACCGAAATGGGGTCGATGTGTTCGTAGGTCTTGGAATCCTTGAGGATGGCGCTGACGTGGATGCCGCCCTTGTGGGCAAAGGCCGAGGCCCCGACAAAGGGCTGGCGCATGAACGGGCGCAGGTTGGCCGTCTCGCTGACGAAGTGGGAGGTGGCGAGCAGCCGTTTGAGGTTTTCCTTGCCGATGGTCTGGATGTCCATCTTGAGTTCAAGGTTGGGGATGACGGAGCAGAGGTTGGCGTTGCCGCACCGTTCTCCGTAGCCGTTGATGGTCCCCTGGACCTGGCTCGCGCCCATGCGCACGGCCTCCAGGGAGTTGGCGACGGCCAGTTCCGAGTCGTTGTGGGCGTGGATGCCGAGGGAGGCTTCGGGCAGGGCCGCCGTAACGGCCTGGATGGCCTCGGTGATGGAGGCTGTGAGGGTTCCGCCGTTGGTGTCGCACAGGATGAGCCGTGCGGCTCCGGCCTCATGGGCTGTCCGCAGGACCGTGACGGCGTATTCCGGGTTGTGCTTGTAGCCGTCGAAGAAGTGTTCGGCGTCGAAGATGACTTCGTCCACGCGTCGGGCCAGAAAGGCGACGCTGTTGTGGATGATCTCCAGATTGCGTTCCAGGGAAATGCCCAGAGCGGTGGTGGCATGCAGGTCCCAGCTCTTGCCGAAGATGGTCACCACCGGGGTCTGGGCGGCGAGCAGGGCGGCAAGGTTCGGGCAGTCGTCCGGGGTGCACCTGGTCAGATGGGTTGATCCGAAGGCGGCCAACCGGGCAGTTTTGAAGCTATATCCCTTGATTTCATCAAAGAATTTTGCATCAGTCGGGTTTGCGCCGGGCCATCCGGCTTCAATGTAATGTATGCCCAGCTCGTCGAGCTTGCGGGCGATGTGGACTTTGTCCAGGGCCGTCAGGTTCATTTCCTCGGCCTGGGCGCCGTCCCGCAGTGTCGTGTCGTATATCGTTACTTTTTTCATGCTTTCTCAAGTGGGCCGTTCTCCAGATCGAAAACCTTATGGAGCGTTCTGACGGCCAGTTCGGTGTATTTGTCGTCGATCAGGCAGGTGACCTTGATCTCGGACGTGCTGATCATCAGTATATTGATGTTCTCATCGGCAAGCGCCCGGAATGCCCGCGAGGCAACGCCGGAATGGTTACGCATGCCGACGCCGATAATGGACACCTTGGACACGTTGAGATTCTTGTCCAGCTCGCCGTAGCCGATCTCGTACTTGAGTGCCGAAAGGGTTTTGACCGTCTGATCCACGTCTGCTCGGGGCACGGTGAAGGTCATGTCCGTCTTGCCGTTCTTGCTCGGGTTCTGGACGATCATGTCGACGAGGATGCGCTGCTCGGCCAGGGGGCTGAAAATCTGAGCGGAGACGCCGGGTTTGTCGTTGACGTCTACCAGCGTGATCCGGGCCTGGTCCTTGTCGTAAGCGATACCGGAAACGAGAACAGCTTCCATCGTTGCATCCTCCTGCGTGACTATAGTGCCCGGCTCGTCGGAAAAAGTTGAGCGGACATGAACGGTTACATTATATTTCTTGGCAAATTCAACGGAGCGGATCTGGAGCACCTTGGCTCCCATGCTCGCCATTTCAAGCATCTCGTCGTAGGCGATGCGGTCCATCTTTCGTGCGGTGGAGCACATGTTCGGGTCTGTGGTGAAGACACCGGTCACATCGGTGTAGATTTCGCAGACATCGGCCTTGACTGCGGCGGCCAGAGCCACTGCCGAGGTATCGGACCCGCCGCGGCCCAGGGTCGTGATGCGCTGGCCCGCGTCGCAGCCCTGGAATCCCGCCATGACCAGAACATCATATTCTTCCAGCATGGCCTTGATCTGGGTTTCGTCTATGTCCACTATCCTGGCCTTGCCGTAAGCGCAGTCGGTCTTGATGGGAGCCTGGAAACCCAGCACGGAGCGACAGGAGACGCCCTGCTGTTTCAGGAGCATGGCGAAGAGGGCGCAGGAGGTCTGCTCGCCGGTGGAGACCAGTGAGTCGACCTCGGCCGGGTCCGGGTTATCGGACCACTCCTTGGCCAGGGCCAGGAGCCTGTTCGTCTCGCCCGACATGGCGGAAAGGACCACGATGACCTTGTGCCCTTCACGATATGGCCGAAGGACCTTCTGCATCACCTGACGTTGACATTCGAGGTTGCGAACCGACGTTCCACCAAATTTTTGTACGACGATGTTCATTGTAGCCCTGTGGGTTTTTGCATGAATTTTTCAAATACTGCGGCCAGGGAGACGATGACGTTCCGGGCCGCTTCGCCCATCGCATGCACGGTAAGGCTCCTGCCTTCGGCGGTTGGCGACCATTCCAGCAGGATGGCGTCGCCCGGCCACAGATCCTTATCCAGGAACTGGGCCCATTCAACCACTGTCAGGGTCTCCCGGTCCTCCATGTTCTCGAAGAGCGCGTCGTCCGGAGGCATGCCCTCCAGGCGGTAGAGGTCGAAATGGGCCACCGGGGGAGTCGTGGGGTAGAGGTTGACAATGTTGAAGCTCGGACTCGACACCTCGGCCATGTCCGCACCCGGCAGGGAGTTCACTATTCCCCTTACCAGCGTGGTTTTGCCTGATCCAAGGTCGCCTTGCAAGAGCAGGACCGGAGGATTGTCAATCTTTGACAGGGCGGTGGCTAGGATTCTTCCGAGTTCAAGGGTCGAATCCGTGTCCTTGAGGTGCAGCGTCATGGTCACCGGGGTTGCGCTATTTCTGAAGCAGGGTCTTGAGCACGTCTTCCTTGCCCACCACGCCGACCAGGGTTTCCCCTTCAAGTACGGGCAGGGTATAGAGCTTTTCATTGGCCATCATGGTGGCGATGTCGTCAATGCCGGTTTCGGGTGTGATGAAGGTCGGGGTCGGGGTCATGGCCTCGGCTACCTTGAGGGCGGAGATCTTGGTTATCTCCCGTTTCAGGTCGTCGTGGGACGAGAGCGGGAACACGCCGTCGAGCAGGGTGAAGAACGAGGGGAGTGTGACCTTCTTCTGCTGGGCCACCAGGTCGGCCTGGCACAGCACGCCGACGACCTTGCCGTCGTCGATGACGGGTGCGCCGTTGATCTTGTTGTCGAGCAGGGTCTTGGCCGCTGTGGCGATGTCCGTGTCCGGGGTCAGGGTGATGCACGTTGTGGTCATGATGTCTTTGGCCTTCAGCATGTGGAGAACTCCTTTGCCGCTCGAGGCAGCATATCTGCAATTTCCGAAGCCAGGTTGCCCCTGGCCGGGTAGTCTTCTTTGAGCAGTCGCCCCGCCAGTCCGTGCCAGCAGACGGCGAGGCAGGCCGCACGCAAGGGCGGCAGACCGCGTGCCATCAGTGATGCAATGATGCCGGAGAGCACGTCGCCGGAACCGCCTACGGCGAGATTGGGCTCGCAGAACGGGCTCAGGCACGTGGTGTTTCGGTCGGCCACGATGGTTCCGGCCCCTTTGAGCACCAGCGTTGCGGCACTGAACTCAACGAACAATTGCGCGGCGGCGAGTCTTTCGGCTTGAATTTCTGTTGTGTTTTTGGAAATAAGTTTTGCCATTTCACCTGGATGCGGCGTCAGAACAGTCGTGTCGGGGAGCCCGGGAATGCAGTCCGGAAGCTGAGCCAGGCAAAACAGCGCGTCGGCGTCCAGGACCGCGTGCGTTGGACACTTTGCAACAAACGCCTTGAAGAAATCAACTGTTTTCACATCCCTGCCCAGGCCGGGGCCGACCACCACGGCGTCGAATCGGTCGAGCTCTTTCAGAAGAATCTTCATCAACTCCGGGGTCCATTGATCCCCTGAGCCAAGGGGGAGGGTCATGATATCCGGCGAACCGCCCTTGATGCTGTCTGCCAGCTCGCCGGGGCAGGCCACGGTGACCAGTCCGGCCCCGGAGCGCAGGGCGCCCATGGCCGCCAGCCGGGGCGCGCCGGTCAGCCCGGGCGAACCGCCGATGATCAGGACGTGCCCTGCGCCGCCCTTGTGCATGTCCGGAGCGGAGTTCGGGATGAGGCGCATGATGTCTTCGGAAATGAGCTGATGGTGTGCCGGATGCTCCCGGATGACACAGGCCGGGATACCGATGGGGCGTACATGGAGCGCGCCGGTGAATCGGGCCGCTCCCGGCAGGGCAAGGCCGAGCTTTGCGGCCTGGAAGGTCACCGTGGCGTCGGCTTCCACGGCTTCCGGCTGGGCGTGTCCCGTCAGGCCGTTCAGGCCCGAAGGGATGTCCAGGGACAGGACGAAGGCGTGTCTGCCCAGGGTGTTGATGTCTCTGACCAGGCGCAGAGTATCGGGCCGCAAGGCTCCGGCAAAGCCTGTGCCCAGCACGCCGTCCACGATGATGTCCGGCTGGGGAAGGTCGGCGGCGGCGAAGGTGTCGAGGTGCTTGAGAGGGACGCCGGTCTTTTGCGCCCAGGTCAGGTGGGCCCTGGTTTCGCCCCGGTAGCGCTTCTTCGGACGGGAGTGGAAGACCGTGACCCGGGCGTCGAGGTCGACGAGATGGCGGGCCATGGCAAAGGCGTCGCCGCCGTTGTTGCCCGGTCCGGCAAAGCAGAATATTTCGCGTCCGGCCACAGGGCCGAAGGCGTCGACCAGGACGGCCACGGCCTCGCGCGCGGCGGATTCCATGAGGGTCGCGCCGGGGATGCCGATGGACTCGATGGTCAGCCGGTCCCAGGTTGCCATTTCGGCCGGGGTGGGCAGCGGAAGCAACATGCGCTCTCCTTGGTCCGGTTCCATGGCTCCTATCCCTCCAGTACCACTGTGGCTGCGGCCGTGTCTCGGGAGTGGGTCAGCGAGATGTGTCCGCCCGTGACGCCGAGTCGGGCGCAGACCTCAAGCCCGCGTCCGAGAAAGGCTATGCCGGGCTTGCCTTCCGGGCCGTGGAGAATCTCCACGCATTTGAAGTGGACGCCATCGGCAAAGCCGGTTCCAAGGGCCTTGACCGCCGCCTCCTTGCCTGCGAACAGGGCGGCGAGGCGAGGTACCGGGTCGCGCTTGGGCAGCTGGGCCAGCTCTCCTTCGGTCAGGATTTTCTTCGCGAACTGGCGGCCGTACCGCTCCCACAGGGCGCGGATGCGGTCCACCTCCGCGAGGTCGAGGCCGAGTCCCTTGATCATGCCCTCTCCTAGTCCGTGAAGGTACGGATGATGGCAACCATGTCCCGTACGGCGCGGTCCAGGCCCATGAAGATGGCCCGGGCCATGATCGCATGGCCGATGGAAAATTCCGTGATGCCCTGGACGTCCTTGAAGGCGAGGATGTTGCGGTAATTCA
>CAMYLL010000099.1 GCA_947259235.1 uncultured Pseudodesulfovibrio sp.
TTTCCGAACTGCGTGGATCGAGGCTGGCGATGGGTTCGTCTGCCAGGAAAACCTCAGGCTCCTGGGCCAGAGCGCGGGCAATGGCAACACGCTGCTGCTGCCCGCCGGACAATGCATCAGCCCGGCGGTATGCCAGGTCCGCGATACCCACCTGCTGCAAACAGTGAAAGGCGAATTCCTTCTCCTGCTTGGAAAACTGCCTGAATATGGAACTACACCGCTTCAGGGGACTGGAGTTGAATCGCAGACGACCAACCAGGACATTATCCAGAACAGTCAGTCGGCGAACCAAATTGAATTGCTGGAAAATCATGCCCACCCGACGGCGGACTTGCTTGAGATGGGAACCGTTGACATTGGTGACGTCTTCACCAAACAGGGCCACCTGCCCACTGGTGGGCTGGATGAGCCGATTCATGCAGCGGAGCATGGTTGATTTACCTGCACCAGACAAACCGATGACGACACAAAAATCGTTGGAATCCACGGCGACGGATACATCTTTCAGGGCGACGGTGCCATTGGGATATACCTTGCAAAGGTCGGTCACCTTGATCGCTTCTGTTTGGCATTTCTGGGCCATTCCTATGGTTTTCATTGTCAGCCTCCTGGACTGTTTTTTGTGTCGTTTGCTTGAGGGAGGCACGGATGAAAGTGAAAGGTTCTCCCAGTGTGTAAGGACTACATCAGCCCTGCAACGGCATTATTATGGACATGTAACGATTTTCAGTTATTTAAACGGCGCCCTGTAACATTCAGGCAGCGCTTTTTGCAGGTATTTCAACATTCTTTGCAGTTCCGACGGCCCAGGTCTGTAACACAGCGGGCAGAGACTCGATTTCCCTGACACGAACCATGTCTCCACGCAGGCCGGGGCGGATGTGACCGCGATCATTCAAGCCGATGGCGTTGGCCGGATTGACGCTGATTTTGGCTATGGCTTCGCTCAGCGGCATGTCGAGTTTTCGATGCATGATGAAGGCCCCGGAGACGAGACTGCCGGGAACGTAATCGGACGACAGGATGTCCAGCAATCCGGCTTCGGCCAGATCCAACGCCGAGACATTGCCTGAATGCGAGCCGCCGCGAACCACGTTGGGGCCGCCCATGACGATATGAATTCCAGCCTCCCGTGCCAGGGAAGCTGCCGCCAGGGTTGTGGGAAATTCCGAGATGGCTATCTGCTCGGTCACGGCCTGCCGGATATGATCGGCAGTGGTGTCGTCATGGCTCGCCAGGGGAATGTTACGGCCATGACAAAGCGCGATGATGTGTGCTCGCTGGTCCACAGCACAATTTGCCTGCGTGGCGATCATACGCTGAGAAATTTCTGCAAACTCCTCGTCACTCCACCCTTTCTTGTAATATTGTCGGTATTTATCCGTGTCCGTAAACTGCCGCTGACCAGGAGTGTGGTCCATGAGCGAAACCAGCATCAGGACATCGTCGTCGATGTGAGGCATGAATACATCCATGACCTTGGGGTCGGAGTACTCACAGCGCAGGTGGAGTTTATGATCCGCCTTGAGGATGCCGGTGGAGCGTGCCTTGCGCAAAGCGCCCAAACTCATGTCCAGAATCTGCATCCGCTTGGGGCCGTCATGGTATTCGCCAAGGGAGACCGCATCCAGGACCGTGGTAATGCCAGCGCTGACCATGGTGGCGTCATGGGCCAGTGCCGAGGCGAGCGGGTCTGGCCAAAACACGCCGGGGCGTGGTTCGATTTCCTGTTCCAGGTTGTCGGTGTGCAGTTCAACAAATCCCGGCAGCAGGTAGTCGCCTTCAAGATCAATGGCACCGGTCGTATTGCACGGCCCCTGATCCACAGAATTGATGATGCCGTCCACCACCCGGACAGAGCCCTGGATGATCTCGTCCCTGAGGACGATACGAGCGTTTTTTATGACACAATTCATGATTATGCAGCCTCCTTGAAACTGCGCATTTCAAACAATTTGTCAGAAACTTCGTCGCGAACTTCCTCATCATGGAAAATCCCGACAACGGCAGTGCCGCGCGCCTTGGCTTCCTTGATCAGCTTGACCACCACCTGGCAATTGCCCGCATCCAGAGATGCGGTGGGTTCGTCCAGAAGCAAAATGGGATATTCAACGCTGAAGCCACGGGCGATGTTCACCCGCTGTTGTTCGCCGCCGGAAAAAGTGGCAGGCGGCAGGGACCACAAAGTCGGGGGGATATTGAGACGCTTGAGAAGAAAGGCGGCCCGGTCACAGGCCATGGCCTGATCACCGGTCAGGGAAAACAGCGGTTCGGCAACCACGTCCAAGGCACTGACTCGCGGCACGACCCGCAGGAACTGGCTGACGTAGCCCATGGTACGATTGCGGATGTCGAGGATTTCACGCGGGGTGGCCGTGAGGATATCCACGGTCTCGCCATCGTGCAGGATATCGATGGAACCGGATTGGGGCTTGTAGTTGCCGTACAGGGAACAGATCAGGGACGATTTGCCTGAGCCGGACTCCCCGGCAAGAGCCACGCACTCTCCGGCCTTCACTTCCAGATTGAGATCGGAAAAGACACCGATGGAAGTGCCGCCCTGGGTGTGCAGGGTAAAAGTCTTGTTGAGGTCTTTAACTGATATTCTGACGGACATTTGCTTCTCCTAGGCTTGCAAAATGGATGAAACCAAGAGCTGGGTGTACGGGTGTTGCGGATCGTCAAGAACCTGATCGGTCAACCCGCTTTCCACTACTTGGCCGCCTTTCATGACCATCAGCCGGTGGGCCAAAAGGCGGGCCACGGCCAAATCGTGAGTGACGATGATGACTGAGAGACCGAGCCGGGCAACCAAGTTTCGGAGCAGGTCGAGGAGTCGTGCCTGTACCGAGACATCGAGGCCGCCGGTGGGTTCGTCCATGAAAATGACACGGGGTTCGGTCACCAGGTTGCAGGCGATCTGGAGACGCTGCTGCATACCGCCGGAAAAGGTTTTGGGGAAATGATCGATGCGGTCGGCATTGATCTCCACTTCGCCCAGCCAATCGATGGCCTTGGAACGGATGTTGCCGTAATGGCGTGCGCCGGTGCCCATAAGCCGTTCACCCAGATTGGCTCCGGCAGTGACGCCCAGGCGCAACCCGTCGCGCGGATTCTGGTGAACAATGCCCCATTCCGTGCGCATGAGCTTGCGGCGTACCGGTTCCAGGGCGCTGTGAATATCCACCGGACCGAACTCGCGGGACACATAGCTGACATCCCCTTCGGACGGTTGTAGCCTGCCGGAAAGGCAACTCAGAAGCGTGGATTTGCCCGATCCAGACTCTCCCACGATGCCCATGACCTCGCCCGGCCACAGGTCGAAGCTGACATCCTTGCAGCCGATCATGTCGCCGTAATATTTGGTCAGCCCTTGTGCGCTGACTAATGGTTTGGAATTATCTTGCATTGTATCCTCTATGCGGCCTTCGGGCCGGTTCCCTTGAGTTCGCTGATGTCTTCCCGGGCTGCCATGGGACCACGGTGTCCCTCCTGTTGCCGGGTGGTGCAGTAGTCGGTGTCGGAGCAGACAAACATCCGTTCCCCCTGGTCATTAAGAATAACCTCGTCCAGATAGCTGTCTTTGGCTCCGCACAGACCGCAGCAGTCGTCCCATGTTTCCACGGAAAACGGGTGGTCCTCGAAATCGAGACTCTTGACCTCGGTATACGGCGGCACTGCATAAATGCGTTTTTCACGGCCAGCGCCGAAGATGTGCAGAGCCGGGCTCATGTCGAGCTTGGGGTTGTCAAATTTCGGGATGGGCGACGGGCTCATGATGTAGCGATCGTCCACCTTCACCGGGTACATGAAGTTGGTGGCAATGCGGCCATGGCGCGCAATATCCTCATAAAGTTGGACATGCATGACGCCATACTCTTCCAGGGCGTGCATCTTTCGCGTTTCGGTCTCGCGGGCCTCGATCCACCTGAGCGGCTCGGGGATGGGAACCTGATAGACCATGATCTGCCCATCCGTGAGCGGCGTCTCCGGTATCCGGTGCCGGGTCTGTATGACGCTGGCCTCGGTGGTCTTTTCCGTGGTTTCGACACCGGTAACGCGTGCAAAGAACTTGCGGATGGAAACCGCATTGGTGGTGTCATCCGCGCCCTGGTCAATAACCTTGAACACATCATCCGAACCAAGGATGCTGGCGGAGAGTTGGATGCCGCCGGTTCCCCAGCCATACGGCATGGGCATCTCGCGACCGGCAAAAGGCACCTGATAGCCCGGAATGGCAACTGCCTTGAGGATGGCCCTTCGGATCATCCGCTTGGTCTGCTCATCCAGATATCCGTAGTTGTATCCCGTGTCCTCGGTCTCCCGGGGCGTATTCTCGGTACCCGCGGCGGATTCCTTTATGAAACTCATGCGGCTTCCTCGCTGTTATCAGCCTGTTGTTTTTTCAGGATTTCCTCACGCATGCCCCGGACCATGACCAGATCGGCCTGGAAGTCGACATAGTGGGGTAACTTGAGGTGCTGCACAAAGCCCTGCGCCTCAACATTGTCGCTGTGGTAAAGGACGAATTCCTCATCCTGGGCCGGTGCCTCGATTTCCTCGCCCAATTCCCGGGCCTGGAGCGCCCTGTCCACCAGGGACATGGCCATGACCTTGCGCTCGTTGTATCCGAACGACAGGCCGTAACCGCGGGTGAATCTGGGCAGTTCTGACTTGGACCCCTTGAAACTCGTGACCATCTCGCATTCGGACAGGGTGATGTCGCCGATCTCGATTTCGAATCCGAGTTCTTCGGGTGCGATGGATACGGCAACCTCGCCCATGCGTATCTCTCCGGCAAAGGGATGGTTGTCGCCGAATCCACGCTGACTTGAATAGCCAAGGGCCAGAAGGAAGCCTTCGTCGCCCCGAGCCAGGTTCTGCAAACGGAGATCCCGGTCAGCCGGAAAGGTCATGGGATCACGGGTGATGTCGCCCACAGGATCGTCATCATCGACGACAACGTCTTCCACCAATCCTTCACTCTCAAGGAGGTCCATGACCCGGGCAATGCCGTTATCCCCTACCTGTTCATCATGCGCTGCAGGTTCCACCGATGACTCGGCAGCCAGTTTGAAGTCGAGAAGGCGGTGGGTGTAATCAAAGGTGGGTCCGAGCATCTGACCGCCCGGAATATCCTTGAAGGTGGCGGAAATGCGCCGACGCACATGCATGGCCGTGGTATCGACCGGCTCGGTCGTATATAGCCTGGGCAAGGTGGTGCGGTAGGCACGAAGCAGGAAGATCGCCTCCACCAGATCGCCTCTTGATTGCTTGATGGCCAAGGCAGCCAGTTCGGGGTCGTACAATGAGCCTTCACTCATGACCCGGTCCACAGCCAGCCGCATCTGCTGAAGGATCTGTTCAACAGATAACTCCGGGACAGCGAGGTCGCCTCGCCGCTCCTCTGCCATGAGCCGATGGGCGTTTTCGATGGCCTTTTCGCCACCTTTGACAGCTACGTACACGTTATATCCCCACCTGAACCGTTCTCGGAAGCGAGACGATTTCCGTTTGAGTTGCCAGGATGACATCCACTCCGAGCGGGAACTGGCGGTTGTTGTGTTGGAGGAACTGCCAGAAACTCGTGTCCAGCCCTTCAATGCCAATCTGAACTTGTCCGTTGATGCCGGGACCGGTCAGTAGAACGCCGCTGCCCACCTGTATGTCTTTGACCTGGATGATCAGAGTGGCCGAGCGATCGGGATATTCAATGTCGCCCATGTTGAACTCGGAAAGATCGGGCAAGTCGTTGCCGTCGAGAATGAGACCGAAGGCTCCCCTGTCCTGTTTTCTGACGACGGGGCACCCGCAATGGAATCGAAGGTATGTCTGAATGTCGTTGGGGGTATTCTTGCCGATCCACAACGGCGTATCCATATCCACCAGCGTCAAGCAGACTGCGGCTGCCGCCGGATGGAGGTTCTCAGGCGGGTTGGGCCAGTTGCCCAGGGCGGTCACGGAGCCGGGTTGGGACATGGTCAGCAGGATGGCTCTGAAAATACGCTGATTGTCGTGGGCCGGGTATCTTTCATTTCCAGCAGTCATGTTTATTGCGTGTCCTTGCATGATACTCCCTAGTCTTCGCCGCGAACCATGGTAAAGAAATTGACCTTGGTCGCGGCTGTTTTTGCTGAGTCGGTTTGACGTTTTTCGACCTGAATCGCGTGCAACGGTTCAATGACGCTTTCAGTGAGAACCGGACCGTTGCCCGGTGCTTGGAGCATGGCGTCGAAGAGGGCAGCGAGTTCCGCGTGCCGCTTATTTCTCCCGGTCACGTATCCATGGCCCACGAGTCCATCCTCCAGTCGGATGGAGCACCGCGAAATCGTCATCTCGCCAAGATTGAACCGATCACCTTTGGCATCCGCCCGACCACGGACCATGGCCATGCCGATTTCCGGCGGACGCAGGTGCATATATTTCGGTGCGGCTTCGAGTTCGCTGAGAGCCTGTTCCAATTGAGAGGCTTCAGCGCGCGCAAGAACACTCATCCAGTGTTTTCTGGCCTGAATATTCTCGTTGTTGGAATCAAACGCGTTGCTGTCGAGTGTCATTTCTGTGAAATCCTTTCAGGCTGTCTAGACAACTGCAGTTGCCTGTGGTTTCAAGTGGTTTCCGTCTGGAAAATGGAGGTGCAGATGCTTTCGCGAAAAAACGGGATGCCCTTGTGGCGCCAAATCTATTTGAAAATTGAGGCGGACGTGACTTCCGGTGTTTTCGAGCCGGGGCAGAAGCTACCGTCCGAAAGCGAGTTCACCAACCTGTTCTCCGTCAACCGCCACACCATTCGCAGGGCAATGGGTGCTTTGACCGATGACGGCCTCGTCCGTGTGGAGCGTGGCAGAGGAGCTTTTGTCCGCGAACCGGTCATCAACTATCCGGTGAGCAGCCGAACCCGATTCAGCGAGAACCTGACCCGCCAACACCGCGCTCCGGGTAATGTCCTGCTCATGGCCGTGGACACCGAGGCCGATGTCGCGGTGGCCGAGGCCCTGGACATCAAGGAGGGGGAAATCGTCACCCGAATTACCAGCGCCGGTGAAGCGGATGGTCGCAGAGTCAGCTATTCCAACTCTTTTTTCCCGCGAACATTGTTCCCCGGCATAGTCCGCATTTTTCGGGAATTCGGATCGGTGACCCGAACACTCAGCCACTTCGGCGTTGACGACTACTCCCGAAAGCGCACGCGAATCATTTCCAGAATGCCGACCAAGGAGGAAGCTGGGGAACTTCACCAACCCAAAAGCAGACCAGTCCTGATCACTGAAAGCATCAACGTCGACGAAACCGGCACACCGGTCGAATTTGGTATCTGCCTCTTTGCCAGCGATTGGGTGCAGATTCTTGTTGAGCCTTCCTGATAAAACCATTGTCTGTTCCACGACTGTTTTTTGCCTGGACCGAGTCGGCCCCTTGCGTTGATGCCGTGATTAGGGCAGATGGCCTGATGGCACACTAGACAAGCTCTCAACTTGTCCGCTTTTGGCTGTCATTTCACCTTGTTGTAACGTCATCGCCATGTTTGTTTCAGAAAAGACGCCCTTTCGTGCTTTTCCCTTCATGGCCCCTCTGTATGTCCAGAGTCATGAAAACAGATATGATCAACGACACTGGCAAAGGGCTTGGAGTGACACCCGCGGTACACCCCTCCGCAGAGGTAACGGATTCCACACTGGGCATTTACACTGAGGTGCTTGAGAACTGCACCGTTCTTGAAAGTGTGGTGGGAGATTACTCCTATCTCAGTCCCGGCTGCGACGTTGCCTACACGGACATCAGTAAATTCGTCTCCATAGCGGCCCAGGTCCGTATCGGCCCCACCAACCACCCCATGTGGCGAGCCACCCAGCACCATTTCACCTACCGAAGCGAGAAGTTCGGGTTCGGCCCTGATGACGACTGGCTTTTCGATTGGCGCAGGGAACAGCGGACAGTCATCGGTAACGATGTCTGGCTCGGCCACGGAGCCATTGTCCTGCCGGGCGTAAGGGTTGGTCATGGCGCAGTGGTCGCTGCCGGAGCCGTGGTCTGCA
>CAMYLL010000100.1 GCA_947259235.1 uncultured Pseudodesulfovibrio sp.
CCACCCTTGAAGTGTCACGGGACGGCAAGGTCCTGGGAATCATGAAGCCCGACAAACGCATCTACACCAACTTCGAGCGGCAGCAGTTCGCCGAGGTGGCCACCATATTCAGTCTGGGCGACGAGGTGTACGTCACGCTGCTCGGATTCACCGAGGATCACAAGGCGAGCTTCAAGATCAGCGTCAACCCCCTGGTCAACTGGATCTGGATCGGCGGGACCCTGCTGTGCCTGATGCCGCTGCTGGTGCTTCGCCGCTCCCCCCGGCCCGAGGCGTCCCTGTAATGGCCCCGGCTGGCGGCGCACTCCTGGCCGTGAAGCGGGCCGCCAAGTTCTACGGCAGCAAGCTCGTCTTCAAAGAGGTCACCTGCGAGGTCCGTCCCGGCGAGATAGTGCTGGTGGCCGGGCCGAATGGTGCGGGCAAGTCCACCCTCATGCGCATAATGGCCGGGCTTTCCCGGCCGTCTGCGGGCGAGGTCACCCTGCATGTGGAGCCGGAGTGCACAGCCTATCTCGGTCACTCCACCTTCATCTATCCGGGCATGACCGCGCTGGCCAATCTCGGGTTCTGGGGCACGATGTACGGCCTGAGCCCGTCCCGCGAGGAGCTGACGGCGCTCCTGGCCCGGGTGGGCCTGGAGCGCGCGGCAGAGGAAAAGGCGGGATCATTCTCGCGCGGCATGGCCCAGCGGCTCAATCTGGCCCGGATTTATCTGGTGAATCCCCGGCTCATCTTCCTCGACGAACCGGGGACCGGGCTCGACCCTCGCTCCCTGGCGCTGCTTCGGCGTGAGATCGTCGCCTTCCGCGACCAGGGGACCAGCGTCGTCTGGATCAGCCACCACGTGCGCGAGGACGCGGCCCTGGCCGATACCGTCCTGGCCCTGGGCGGGCGCAGGGTCGAGTACTTCGGCCCTGCGGCAGAATACGAAGTGGAGGTCGAGACATGCTGAAGCGTGCCGCCGCCATGGCCTCCAAGGACCTGAAGCTCTCCGTCTCCGGCGGCCAGGGGCTTGTGCAGGCCGTGCTCCTGGGGCTGTTGCTCATCTTTTTGTTCAGCTTGTCCAAGCCGCTGGGCGGCGCCATCTCGGCCCAGGCGGCCGGAGCCATCTTCTGGCTGGCGTCCGCCTTTGGGCTGGTGCTGGTCTTCAACGATCTCTTCGCCATCGAGGAGGCCAACGGCGCGCGAATGGGCATCTTGTCCTCGCCCGCGCCGGTTCACGCCGTGTGGATAGGCAAGGGCGTTGCCGGGCTGTGTTTGCTGCTCGTCTCCCAGTTGGTGTTCCTTCCGGCCACGGTGGCCTTTCTGGACCAGACGGTCCACGGCCCGTGGTGGCTCATGCTCGTGACCCTGGCCGGTGCGGATATCGGGCTGGTGGTCATCGGCGCGCTGCTCGGGGCGCTCTCCCAGGGCCAGGCGGCCAGGGAGTCGCTGCTCTCTGTGATAGTGTTCCCGCTGTTGCTGCCGGTGCTCCTGTCCGGGATCACTTTGTTCAGCATGTGTTTTTCCCCCGGCACATCCGAAGGATTCGACGGATGGCTCGGGCTGATTTTCGCCTTTGACGCGCTTTTTTCCGGCGCAGGGTTGTTCCTCTTTCCCTTTGTCTACAGCGGCGAGGAGTAGGGGCCTGCGCGGTCCGGTCGTGTGCCGGACGGGGCGATGGCATTTCCATATGGTCTGTGAGTGATCGGAGTTTCGTATGAAAGTGAAAATATTGGCCGCATTGTCCGGCGTCGCGTTGCTCGTGCATCAGTATATGATATGGCACTACGCGCCCGTGGCACAGTCCGGCCCGGTCCAGAAGATTTTTTACATGCACCTGCCGTGTTCCTGGTGGGCGCTGGTGAGTTTCTTCGTGGTCTTCGTGTCGTCCCTGCTCTATCTGTTCCGGCGCGATCCCGCCTATGACCGCGTGGCGGGAGCGGCCGCGGAGCTGGGCGTGCTGTTCGCCACGCTGAGCCTGGTCACGGGGTCGGTCTGGGCGCGGGCGGAGTGGGGCCACTGGTGGGTCTGGGACCCGAAGCTGACCACGGCGCTGATTATGTGGTATGTCTACGCCGGATACCTGGTGCTCAGGTCCACGCCCATGGGGCGCGACCGCAAGGCCCTGGTCTGTGCCGTGCTCGGCATAGTGGCCTTTCTCGATGTTCCGCTGGTGTTTTTCGCGGCCAAGCTCTGGGGCAGCGCCCATCCCGACGGACTGGCGCGCCAGGGCTCCGGCATGGAGCCGCGCATGTGGCACACGGTTTTCGCCGGGCTGGTGGCCTTCGGGTTCATGTGGGGCGCGCTGCTCCTGACCCGGGCCGGACAGCTGGGCCGAATGGCCCGCCTCGAAGCCATGCTCGTCTGGGATGACGAGGAATAATCAAATCAAAACAAGGAAATTCACATGTCTGCAACCACATATTTATTCATAGCCAATGGCGCGGTGTGGCTCGGCGTTGCCGGGTATCTCGTCTTCCTGGCCACCCGGTCGGCGGAGCTGGAACGGCGTGTCTGCCAGCTTGAACTCCTGGGAGGTGACGACCATGACGGCTAACGGTGTGACCTTCGGCCGCAAGGCGGTCATCATGGCTGTTCTGGGCGGGGTGGTGGCCATGTTCATCACCAGCTTCGTCTATCGCATCAACAACCCCAACCTCTTTGTGGCGGCGCGTCAGCCTGCGGCCCAGGATGACCATGCGGGTGAGGGGACACCGCCTCCGGGCATGGAGCAGATGGGCGGCAACATGGCCCGCGTCAAGGAGTTCATGGCCCGCGTGGAGGCCGATCCCAATGATGTGGATGCCCTGGTCGGGCTGGGCAACTCCTTTCTGATGATGCGTGCCTGGGACCGGGCGCTCGAGCCTCTAGAGAAGGCCAACGCCCTCAAACCCGATGATACCGACGTGCTCAAGGGCATCGGCATCGCCCAGTTCAACAGGAAGGACTACGTCAAGGCCTCTGCGGCCTATGAGGCGATCCTGGCCGTCGATCCCGGCGATACCCTGGCGCTCTTCAATCAAGGGGTGATATATAAACATTATTTCGAGAAGCCGGACGTCGCCCGAACATACTTCGAGAAGGTCCTTGAGCTGGAACACGATGATGCGGATATGATCAAGCTGGCAAAGCAGGAGCTCGAAAAATAAATATTCAAAAAAAAACGGCTTGTTGTATGAGCAGGGGCAAGTAGGTATCATATTGACAAGATTTGTAAAATAAATACAATGTCACATTCTGCCGGTGCATTGTGGGGGATACCCTTCCATGCGGTGGGGACCGGTTGTGATAAATTGTTGTGGAACAGTGGATTACTGTGGAAACTTATACTTTTTAGGAGTGGATGTATGCGCGCAAAACTGCACATGATCGTGGCGTGTCTTGCCATGGTCGCCATGCTGGCGGCCTGTGGCGGCGAGGCTGAAAAGACCGAGAAGAAAGAGGAAGCCCCGGCTCCTGCTGCCAAGCTGGTGCTTGGCGTTGCCGGTGCTCATTCCGGCGACCTGGCCTCCTACGGCCTGCCCACCGTCAATGCCGCCAAGCTGGTGGCTGCCAAGCTGAACGCCGCAGGCGGCGTCAACGGCATGCAGGTGGAAGTGGTCGCCCAGGATGACCAGTGCAAGCCCGAGCTGGCTACCAACGCCGCCACCAAGATGGTTTCCGACGACGTGAAGATCGTCCTCGGCCACATCTGCTCCGGCGCCACCAAGGCCGCACTGCCCATTTACCTGGAGTCCAAGATCGTCCTGATGTCTCCCTCCGCCACCAACCCGCCGCTGACCCAGTCCGGCGAGTACCCGAACTTCTTCCGCACCATCGCGCCTGACGATGCGCAGGCCGCCCTCGAGGTCTCCTTTGCCAAGGGCATGGGCCTCAAGAAGATCGCCGTCATCCACGACAAGGGCGACTACGGCAAGGGTTTCGCCTCCTTCTGCAAGCAGTTCATCGAGACTGAGGAAGGCATGGAAGTGGTCCTGTTCGAAGGCGTGACCCCCGGCGCGGTGGACTACTCGGCCGTTGTCCAGAAGATCAAGAGCTCCGGCGCCGAGGGCGTCATCTTCGGCGGCTACCACCCCGAAGCCTCCAAGATCGTTTCCGGCATGCGCAAGAAAGGCCTGGACATGCCCTTCATGTCTGACGACGGCGTGAAGGACGACACCTTCATCAAGGTCGCCGGCGAATACGCCGAGGGCGTCTACGCCACTGGTCCCATGGACTTCTCCGCCAACCCGATCTACAAGGAAGCCGTCGCCGCCCACCAGGCCGAGTTCGGCGCCGACCCCGGCCCGTTCTTCCCTGAAGCCTACTCCGCGGCCCTGGCCCTGCTGACCGCCGTGCAGAACGCCGGTTCCACCGACTACGACAAGGTCGTCGATGCCCTGCGTACCCAGTACGTTGACACCGCCGTTGGCAAGATCAAGTTCGATGCCAAGGGCGACGCCGAGGGCGTTGGCTTCTCCGTCTATCAGGTGAAAGACGGCAAGTACGTGGAAATCAAGTAGGTAACGACAACAAACCTCATTTGACCAGGGGACAGGTTAGCGCCTGTCCCCTGGCGTTATTTAACGTATAGGATCAGCATCCAATGGAATATTTTCTGGAACTGTTCTTTGGCGGGTTGACCAGGGGGAGCATCTACGCCCTCATAGCCCTGGGCTATACGATGGTCTACGGCATCATCGAGCTCATCAACTTCGCACATGGCGAAATCTACATGATCGGCGCGTTCACCGGCCTGATCGTGGCCGGGGTGCTCACGGCCCTCGGGTTCCCCGAAGCCTCGACCCTGGTCATCGCCCTGATGTGCGCCGTCATCTGGGCGGCTGCCTACGGCTACACGGTGGAGAAGGTGGCCTACAAGCCGCTGCGCGGCGCCCAGCGCCTCTCGCCGCTGATCTCCGCCATCGGCATGTCGATCTTCCTGCAGAACTACGTCATGCTTTCCCAGACCTCTGACTTCCTTCCCTTTCCCGAGCTCATCCCCCAATTCGGGTTCATGGAGCGCTTCGGCTCCACAATGAGCTCTTCGGAAATGGTCATCGTCGTCTCCACGATTCTGGTCTGCATCGGTCTGACCCTGTTCATCAAGTTCACCAAGCTGGGCAAGGCCATGCGCGCCACGGCCCAGAACCGCAAGATGGCAATGCTGGTCGGCATCAACGTCGACATGGTCATCTCCGCCACCTTTGTCATCGGGTCCAGCCTGGCCGCCGTGGGCGGCGTGCTCATCGCCTCGCACATCGGCCAGATCAACTATTTCATCGGCTTCATCGCTGGCATCAAGGCGTTTACCGCCGCAGTGCTGGGCGGCATCGGGTCCATCCCCGGCGCCATGCTCGGCGCGCTGGTGCTCGGCCTGACGGAAGCCTTTGCCACCGGCTACGTTTCCTCGGATTACGAGGACGTGTTCGCGTTCTGCCTGCTCGTGCTCATCCTGATCTTCAGGCCCGCAGGCATCATGGGCAAGGAAAAGACCCAGAAGGTGTAACCGAGAATTCATGGCGGCCGTGCCGCTCGCCTTTACAAGGAATATATCGTGAGTAATGCAATCAATGAAACAGGCCAGCAGGGGATGGTGCAGTTCTTCCTGACGGCCGGGTGCGACAGCGTCGGCCATGCGGTTCGGAAGTCGCTTCTCGCGGCCGCCTGGTTCGTGTTCCTGACCTTTCCGCTCATGGTCATCAAGGTCAACACCATAGAGAACACCGTTGTCTGGCGCTGGGAAAACATGGGCTATGTCGCCGTGAGCATCTTTCTGGGGTCCTTTGTCTGGCGCTGGCTGCTGGCGCGCAAGGAGCTCAAGGAGGACAACGCCAATGAAGAAACCTCTGCCGAAAAGCTCCTGACCAAGGTCCAGTCCCACCCTGTCCTCAAATATTCGGCCCTGGCCGTTGTGGCTCTGCTGGCCGGGCTCTATCCCCAGGTTTTCGATCTCTATCAGACCAACATCATGATCTCCTGCCTGGTCTACATCGTGCTCGGCCTCGGGCTGAACATCGTCGTGGGCCTGGCCGGACTGCTCGACCTGGGCTACGTGGCGTTCTACGCCGTGGGCGCGTATGCCTATGCCCTGTGCAACATGCATTGGGATATAGGCTTCTGGTACATGCTCCCGGTGGGCGGCGTGCTCGGGACCATCCTCGGCGTGATGCTCGGTTTTCCCGTGCTCCGGTTGCGCGGCGATTATCTGGCCATCGTCACCCTGGGATTTGGCGAGATCATCCGTCTGATCCTGGAGAACTGGGGCGACGTCACCATGGGCCCCTCGGGCATCTCCAATATCGACCGGCCCGCCCTTTTCGGCGTCAAGCTCGGCATCACCGATTCCACCATTTACATGTATTACATCATGATCGGTCTGCTTGTGTTCACCATATTCTGCGTGAACCGGTTGCAGAATTCCCGCATCGGGCGCGCCTGGCTCGCCCTGCGCGAGGACGAGATCGCCTGTCAGGCCATGGGCATCGACAAGGTGAAGACCAAGCTCCTCGCCTTTGCCCTCGGAGCAAGCTGGGCGGGCATGGCCGGCGTCGTGTTCGCGGCCAAGACCACTTTCATCAATCCGGCCTCCTTCACCTTCTGGGAGTCCGCCATCATCCTGTCCATCGTGGTCATCGGCGGCATGGGCTCCATCCGGGGCGTCATCGCCGGTGCCATCATCCTTATCCTCGTGCCGGAATACCTGCGTGACTTTGCTGAATTCAGGATGCTCCTGTTCGGGGCCATCATGGTCCTGGTCATGGTCTTCCGGCCCCAGGGACTGATCAGCGCCAAGCGCAAGATCTACAAGTACAACGACACAAACACTGCGGGTGCGGCCAATGAATAATCCAGTCCTCAACGTCAAAGCGGTGGAAAAGGACTTTGGGGGAATCCGCGCCCTCGACGATGTGGACCTCGTGGTCCACAACAAGGAGATCGTTGCCCTCATCGGTCCCAACGGCGCAGGAAAGACCACCTTCTTCAACTGCATCACAGGGATATACACGCCAACCGGCGGTGATGTGCTCATCGATCCGACGGCGGAGGGAAATCCCCGGCGGATCAACGGCAAGAAGCCCAATGTGGTCACAGAGCTTGGCATGGCCCGGACCTTCCAGAACATCCGCCTCTTTCCGTCAATGACCGCCCTTGAGAACGTCATGATCGGCACGCACTGCCGCACCAAGTCCGCGGTCTGGGGTGCAATCTCGCGCAACAAGGCCACCCGGCGGGAAGAGCAGGCCGTCATCGACCGCAGCTATGAGCTGCTCAAACTGGTTGGGCTTGAAAAATACGTCAACGATCTGGCCACAAACATGCCCTACGGCAAGCAGCGTCGGCTCGAAATCGCCCGCGCCCTGGCCACGGACCCGTTCCTGCTGCTGCTGGACGAACCGGCCGCGGGCATGAACCCCCAGGAGACGCTGGACCTTGAGCGGCTCATTGTCGATATCCGCGACCAATTCTCCATCTCCATCATGCTCATCGAGCACGACATGAAGATGGTCATGTCCATGTCCGATCGCATCTACGTCCTCGACTACGGACGCATGATCGCAGACGGCACTCCCCGCGAGATCGCCGAAAACCCGGCCGTGATCAAGGCTTACCTGGGGGAGAGTGATGACTAAGATTCTGGAACTCAAGAACGTCAGCAGCTTCTATGGAAACATCCAGGCGCTGTACGACATCAACATGCACATAGACCGCGGCGAGATCATCACCCTGATCGGCGCCAACGGTGCGGGCAAGTCCACAACGCTCATGACCGTGTGCGGCGTGGTCCAGGCCCGCGAGGGCGAGATCATATATCAGGACGAGGAGATCACCAAGGTCAACCCGGACAAGCTCGTGGCCCGGGGCATCTGCCAGGTTCCCGAGGGCCGGCTGATATTTCCTGAGCTGACCGTGCAGGAAAACCTCGACATGGGCGCCTTCCTGCGCAACGACCGCGACGGTATCCGGCGCGACATCGAGATGTGCTTCGGCCTCTTCCCGATCCTGGCCGCGCGGCGCAGACAGCAGGG
>CAMYLL010000101.1 GCA_947259235.1 uncultured Pseudodesulfovibrio sp.
GATTCCTTCCCCTTGGTTTCTTAAAGTTTTTTCAGTTCAGCTTCGAGCTTGACCAGATACTCGGCAAGCATCTCGGGCGTGATGTCGCCCATGTGGCCCACCCGGATGACCAGACGGCGGTCGTCGGCCTCAAGGGCGGTGTTGAGCTTGCCGTAGCCCGGGTCCATCAGGTAGCCCTGCGCGCGCAACGCTTCCTTGACGCCCTTCTTGAGCTGGGCGGAGGTGACGCCGGCCGGGCACAGCACCGTGGAGACGGTCGGGGAGCGGAAGCCCTCGGGCGCGAACATCTCGAACCCGTCGAGGCCCTCGGCCCATTTCTCAACCATGCCGCGCATCTCCAGATGGCGGGCAAAGCGGTTCTCGATGCCCTCCTCGCTCACGATGCGCTCCAGCTGGACATACATCTGGTTGGCCAGGGTTCCGTTGGGAGTGGTCAGGGTCTGGTTCTTGCGGGCGCGGCCGAGCTGTTTGGTTATGTCGGTGGTGTGGCCCTTGTTGGTGACCTTTTCGGCCTTGGCCTCGGCCTCCCTGCTGATGAAGCCGATGCCGAACCCGGCGGGCAGGGCCAGGGACTTCTGGGTGGCGGTGGAGTACATGGCCGCGCCAGAATTGGCCAGGTCGAGGTCCGCGCCGCCGAAGATGGACACGCCGTCCACCAGGGGCATGGCCCCATGCTTGCGGATCAGGGCGCAGACGGCCTTCATGTCGTTGGTCACGCCGGTGGAGGTCTCGTTGTGCGTGAAGGAGACCACCTCGGGCTTCAGCTCGGCCAGCTTGGCGTCGAGCACGACCATGTCGATGGCCTGGCCGTAGTCGAACTTAAGGTTCTCGGCCTTTTTGCCGTTGGCCACGGCTATGTTGTAATAATGATCGCCAAACGCGCCCACGGACACGTTGAGCAGCGTTTCGCCATCGGCCACCAGGGAGCGGATGGAGGCCTCCATGGCCGTGGAGCCGGAGCCCAGGAAAAGCACCGGCTCATAGGCATCGCCCGCGCCAGCGAGCTTGCGCAGGTTCTCGCGGATGGGGCCGAAGCGGAGGTCGTTCTCCGCGTCGCGGTGTCCGAACTCGGGCAGCAGCGCGGCCTGCTTGATGTCGTCCCGGATATACGTCGGGCCGGTGATGAATAACTTCAAAGGCGCAAAATTCGGCTTGCTCATGGCACATGTCCTTCACTGAATTTGACGGAAAAGGGAAAACCCCGACCACCGTTTCAAAAATGTCCCCGTTCATATAACGGGACGGGGCCAATGTCCAGACGCGGCGCGGCCTCGGAGATTGTTCGTGCTCAAATGGAATCTGACGAACATATTGCTGAATAAATGTCGGAGGGCGGATTTTTCCGCGTCAATTCGAGGGAGTGGTGGGTATAAAAAAGACCAATACAGCCCATTAGCCCCGAAACCGGCGGTAAATCCTCCGCCTTTTCCAGCCTTGCCAAGCATCCCTGCCAGTCATATACTCTTTTTTTGCGGGGCATGCCCCGCCCTATTTTTTTCTTTCCCAGATTATTCGGAGTATCCCCGCATGGCACAACTCGGCCCCCATATATCAATATCAGATGAACAGCTGATCACCCGCGCCCTGGGCGTGGTCGACATGGAACGCTACCAGCACTGGCCCGAGGGCGTGAAGAAGCTGGCCTCGAACCTCGCGGCCGAGCTGTTCATGGTCCGCTACAACCCCTTCATCGACCCGGAGCTGGTCAGAACGTCGGTTGAGCGGCGGCTGAACATGTCCAAGCCCATGCTCTCCAAGGGGTTCGCCAAGATCCTGTCAACGGGCATCGAGCTGTTCTGGGAGAGCTTCGACGCGGACCAGGCCTTCCGCCAGACCCTCATCGAGCGGTTGCGGGCCATCATGCCCCGCGACGCCATCGGCGACCAGCCCAACTGCCGCATCGAATCCGCCACGGACGCAACGGACCTGCGCATGGAGCTGCCGCTGCTCGTGCTCTTTCCCGAGACGGAGGAGCAGATCAGGCAGGTGGTCCGGCTGGCGGGCGAGCTGGGATTCTGCCTCATTCCGCGCGGCGGCGGCACGGGGCTGACGGGCGGGGCCATTCCGGCCATGGGCCGTTGCGTGGTCCTCTCCCTGGCCCGGTTCAAGAACATCATCGACGTGAATCCCGACGACCGGACCATCACGGCCCAGTCGGGTGTCATCACCCTGGACGCCATCAAGGCCGCGGCCGAGCAGGGGCTGCTCTTCACCGTGGACCCGGCGTCCAAGGCCGCCTCGTCCCTGGGCGGCAACATCTCCGAGAACTCGGGCGGCCCCTTCGCCTTCGAATACGGAACCACCATCGACACCATCCTCAGCTACCGCATGGTCACCCCCGAGGGCGGGCTCATCGAGGTGCGGCGCAAGGACCACCCGCGACACAAAATATATACCGACGAGATCGCGGTCTTCGAGATACTCGACGAACACGGCGCGCTCGTCGACACGGTCTCCCTCAACGGCGGCGACATCCGGGGCAAGGGGCTGGGAAAGGACGTCTCCAACAAATACCTGGGCGGGCTGCCCGGGGTGCAGAAAGAGGGCGTGGACGGCATCATCACCCAGACCCGCTTCGTGTGCTATCCGACGCCCAGCCACTCGCGCACCCTGTGCCTTGAGTTCTATGGCCGGTCCATGAAAAACGCCATGTACGTGATCAAGGACGTGGTGGGCCTGCGCGACACCATCCGCAGGGAGGGCGACCTGGTCAAGATTTCCGCCCTGGAGGAGTTCGGCCCCAAGTACGTCCAGGCCATCGAGTATCAGGCCAAGTCCATGCAGTACGAGGGCGACCCCATCTCCGTGCTCATCCTCCAGCTCGACTCCGACGACAAGGCGGCCCTGGACTCGGCCTGCCAGACCATCGTGGCCCTGGCCCAGCCCTATGACGGGGTGGACATCTTCACCGCGCGCGACGACCGCGAGGCCGAGCTGTTCTGGGAGGACCGGCACAAGCTCTCGGCCATCTCCAAGCGCACCTCGGGCTTCAAGATCAACGAGGACGTGGTCATCCCCCTGGAAGTCATCCCCGATTTTTCCGATTTCCTCGAAGACCTGAACCTCATCTATCTGGCAAAGATTTATCGCAAGACCCTGCACAAGGTCCGCGACATGGACGGCGTCAACTACGAGGACCCGGACATCCTCGAAGCCCTGTCCCGCGCCCGGGCAATCATCGGCGGCGAGATCACGGCCAGGGACATCTCGGACCAGGAGCAGGAGGCCCAGTGCCGGTTCCTCTTCGTCAAGCTGCGCGACTCCTATCCCAAGCTCGACCGCGAGATAAAGGCCATGTGGAACGAGATGCAGCAAAAGCGCATCGTCATCGCCAACCACATGCACGCGGGCGACGGCAACTGCCACGTCAACCTGCCCGTCAACTCCAACGACCCGGAAATGCTCGCCTCGGCCCACGAGGCGGCCGAAGTGGTCATGCACAAGGTGCTGGAGCTGCGGGGCGAGGTGTCCGGCGAGCACGGCATCGGCATCACCAAGATCGGGTTCCTGGGCCAGGACAAGATCAAGGCCCTGGCCGAATACAAGAAGATAGTGGACCCCAAGGACATCTTCAACCCCGGCAAGCTCACCCGGCGCGACCTGCCGAGCCAGCCCTTCACCTTTTCCTTCAACCGGCTCATCCAGGACCTGGACCAGACCGCGCTCAAGGACAAGGAAGCCCTCATGTCCCTGTTGCGCAACGTCCAGACCTGCACCCGCTGCGGCAAGTGCAAACAGGTCTGCCCCATGTACTATCCCATCAGGGGGCTGATGCACCACCCGCGCAACAAGAACATCAGCCTGGGCGCGCTCATCGAGGGCATCTACTACTCGCAGATCCAGTCCGGCGAGCCATCGGCCCATCTCATGGCCCAGCTCCAGGGGCTGATTGACCACTGCACGGCCTGCGGCAAGTGCACGGCGGTCTGCCCGGTGAAGATCGACTCGGCCGGAGCCGCCCTGTCCCTGCGCTCGTTCCTCGATACCAAGGGACGCTCGGGCCACCCCCTCAAGCAGATCATCCTCAAGAATCTGGCCAGGAACCCGTCGGGCAGCCTGCCGCTCACGGCCAAGCTGCTCTCGGTGGGCCAATCCATTCAGGACAAGACCCTGGGCATGGTCCCGGCGCGCTGGCTGTCGCGCATCGAGTCGCCCGTTGTCTCCAGCCGCAGCCCGCACATGGACTTTCGCAACCTGCACGAGGTGCTGGAGCTTTCCACCGGATCGGTGCTCAAGAACAGCCGGGCCGCCTGGGACGAGACCGTGCTCTATTTCCCGGGCTGCGGCGCGTCCCTGTTCTCGCGCTCCATCGGCACGGCCTCGGTCTACCTGCTGCTCAAGGCCGGGGTGAACGTGGTCCTGCCCGACCATCACATGTGCTGTGGATATCCCCTGCTCTCCAGCGGCTGCGAGGAGGCCTACAAGACCAACCGCCACCGCAACGTGCAGGAGATCCTCGACCTGCTGGTGAAGACCGGCAAGGCGGGGCTCAAGGCCACCACCCTGCTCACGGCCTGCGGCACATGCCGCGAGTCCCTGGAGAGCTATGACTTCTCCGGCGAGCTGGTGGAGCCGCTCAGGCATCTCGACGTGGTTCAGTTCCTCATGGACCGGCTGCCCGCCGTGCGCCGGGCCGAGCCGATCCTCTATCACGCCGCCTGCCACGCGGAGTGGGTGGACGCGCCAAAGCTCAAGGCCGCCGAGATGTATCGCACGGCCCTGTCCAGGCTCACGGGCGCGGACGTCGCCCTCTCCCCTGGCTGCTGCGGCGAGTCCGGCCTGGGGGCATTGACCAGCCCGGCCATCTACAACAGGCTGCGCGAGCGCAAGCAGGAACAGTTGCGCGCCGACCTCGGCATAAACCGTGAGCGGCCCATCGTGGTCGGCTGCCCGTCATGCAAGGTGGGCATCAAGCGGTCCATGCTCCAGATGAAGCTGTCGAACCAGGTCATGCACACGGTGGAGTACCTCGCCGAGTGCGTGGGCGGGCCGAAATGGCGCAGGGAGTTCAAGGAGCTGATGCGCTCGGTGGAAAGAAAGGGAGCGGCCGGTTAAACCCCGCCGAACACTCCCTGACGAGAGCGGAAGCCCCGGCGACCGATTGCCTTCCCCCCGGGGTCATGGCATAAGGTAAACGGGGAGACACCATGCAGCAACTCGTCGAAGCCATCCTCGTCAACCTGCCGGTGGGACTGATCATCATCGGCCCCGACGGACGGATCATCGAGGCCAACAGGGCCGCCTGCCACATCCTCGGCTGCTCGCTGGAGGAGTTCAAGGGCAGCTCCTGGGGCGAGCTGTTCCTCTCTCACGACGACAACCCCGAGTTCGCCGAGGTGGTTACCGACGCCATTCAGAACGAGACCCGCAAGGTCGAACGGGTGACCCCCTACCAACTGCCGGACGGCAAGCGAAAATTTCTCTCGGTCATCTCCGCCGCCCTGCATGACAAGGGCCGGATGTCGTCAATCGTGGTGCTCATCGAGGACATGACAGAACTCGCCGTCATGCACCAGCGCGAGAAGGACATCCTGGCCCAGAACCACCGTCTGGCGACCGACCGAGCCAAAAGCCTGATCGCCTTTGCCCGGTCCGTGGCCCATCAAATCCGCAACCCCATCATGTCCATCGCCGGGTTCACCCGGCTGCTCAAGCGCAAGACGAACGACGACGCGCGCGAATCACTGGACGCCATTGCCGAGGAGACCCTGAAGCTCGAAGGCATGGTCCGCTCCGTGGCCGAATACAGCGCCATCGCCGTCGCCAGGATCGCGCAGGTCAACCTGTGGGTCGTCATCGAGGAAGCCAAGCGTCATATCGAAAACCACCCCGCCTGCATCGGCCAGGACATCCGGTGGAAGACCGACTGCCCGGACATGAACCTCCGGGTCGACCGCGACCTCATGGTCCAGGCCCTGGCCGAGCTGCTGCTCAACAGCGCGGAGTTCGCCGGGGCAAAGGCCGAGATCACCGTGTGTGCCAAAGAGAGCGAGGGCGCAGTGACCATCACCGTGACGGACAGCGGCCCGGGCTTCACAAGCGAAGGGCTCGACCTCGCCTTCGATCCGTTCTATACCACCAAAACCGTGGGCGCGGGCATGGGCCTGACCCGGGCCAGACGCATAGTGGGCGAGCACCAGGGCACAATCGCCATTGCCAACACCGATGACGGCCACGCCCTGATAACCATCTACGTGCCGGTCAACGGCGCCGAAGTGATCGCCGCGGCGTGACCCGGCCGCCCCATGTTTCCCTCGCCATGCTCGGACCTAGCACCCCAACGCCAGCCGCAAGGAACCGGACCCGATGAACACCCAGGACGTCAAGACACTGCTTGAGACCAAAAACACCTTTGCCGCCCACCTCGGCATCGCCATCACCGAGATGGGCGAGGGCACGGCGACCTGCACCATGGCCATCCGGCCGGAGCTGGCCAATCCCTTCGGCACGGTCAACGCGGGCGCCATCTACGGCCTGGCCGAGACCGCCTTTGGCGCGGCGGCCAACAGCCACGGCACGGCAGCCCTGGCCGTCAACCTGTCCATCGCCTATGTCCGCCCCGCCACCGGCACGACCCTGACGGCACGGGCCGAGGAACTCTCTGCAGGCAGGCGCATGGCCACTTACTCGGTCAAGGTCTACGACGACGCGGGCGAGCTGGTGGCCGATGTGCAGGCCATGGGCTACCGCACCGGCAAGGATCTCGGGGAGCTGGCCTAGGATGCGCGCCCTGGGCATCGACTTCGGCCTCAAGCGGGTGGGCCTGGCCATCAACGACCGTGCGGGCATTCTCGTCTCCCCCTACCGCACCCTGGAACGCACCACCCGCGACGCACTCTTTGACGAACTGCTCAAAATCATTCACAAGGAGTCGGTCGAGGCCGTCGTGGTCGGCCTGCCCCTCTCCCTGAGCGGCGAGGACACCCTGACCACGCGCCAGGCGCGAAACTTCGCCCAGAGCCTGGGCCGCCGCACAGACGTCCCCATCCATCTGATGGACGAGCGGCTGACATCGGCGCAGGCAGAAGAAGAACTCAACGCCGCAGGACTGCGCGGCACCAAACGAAAGATGGCCCTGGACAGCCAGGCCGCCGTCATAATACTGCGCTCATGGCTTCAAAGCGGACACTCTTCCTGACCCTGACCGGCCTCGCGGTCCTGGCCGCCCTGGCGGTGGGCGGCTATCACGGCTACCGGGCGTGGCAGGAGCACCAGTTCCTGACCGTCCCGCCCGAGACTCCGGGGCGGGAGGTTACCTTTCGCGTGGAATCCGGCGAGCCTTTTTCCGTCATCTCCAGCCATCTCATGGAGAGCGGACTGATCACCGACACCCGCCGCTTCCTGACGCTCGCCCGGGCGTCGGGCAAGACCGGCTCCATCCGCGCCGGGGAGTTCCTGTTGAACACGGGCTGGACCCCGGACAGGGTGCTCCACGAGCTGACCACATCGGCGGGCATCATGCGCCGCGTGGCGGTGCGCGAGGGGCTGACATGGTGGCAGACGGCGGAGATTGTGGAAAAAGCGGGATTCGGCTCGCGCGAGTCCTTCGGAGCGGCCGTGGCCGACCGGGAGCTGCTGGCAGGCTTCGGCATCCAGGCAGCGGACGCCGAGGGGTATCTTTTCCCCGAGACGTATCTGCTGACCCCGCCACGCGGCGACCAGTCGCGCTACATGGCACAGACCATGATCAAGGAATTCTTCAAGAATGCAGCCAAGGTCTGGCCCGAAGGACTGCCGCCGTGGAAAGAGCTGCACCGCATGGTGATCCTCGCCTCCCTGGTGGAGAAGGAAACCGGCCAGCCCGACGAACGACGGCGTATTTCCGGCGTCTTTCACAACCGACTCAAAAAGCGCATGCTCATCCAGGCCGACCCGACCATCATCTACGGGCTGGGACCGTCCTTTGACGGCAACATCACCAAGAGCCACCTGCGCGACAAGGACAACCCCTACAACACCTACGTGCACC
>CAMYLL010000102.1 GCA_947259235.1 uncultured Pseudodesulfovibrio sp.
GCTACAAGTGGGAACCTTCTATATTAGGCTGAATTTTTCGAATGGCAACAGAATTCTGAAAATGCGCCTTTCGCTTTGATGAACGCACCGGGTTGGCCGCATGGGCCATCAACAAGCCAAAAACCGGCAAGGACGCTTACCGCATCAAGCTCAAGCGGTCGGTGCAGGCCACGGACCTCGTTCTCTTCTCCTGTACCCAGACCACCCTCTTCAACATGTTCGACCCGCGGACCTTCAAGTACCTCTACCGTCCCAACCTCATCGACGGTCGCACCGAAGCCCCGCCGGTGAACTATTGGTACAGCCGGCTCGACACGCGCCGGTCGACCTTGGGGACCCTGTTCCTGGAGCCGGACACGCCCATCAAGCTGACCCTGTCCGACACCGTGCTCGATAAGAAGGTGCTGCTCCTCAACGCCGACAAGGAGCACCCGCAGGGCCAGGGCTATGTGGCCAAGCGGTGGCCGGTCATACCCATGACGGAGTTCCAGGCCGCCCGCGACATGTGGAGCCTGCTCGACCCGCGCATAGACAACCTCGAGGACAAGGGCATCGTCAACGAACGCATCCGCACCCTGCGCCGTCAGGGCGACGAGGACCTGCGGCGGGCCGTCGAGTATCGCGAGCAGAAGCAGTGGGGCAAGTTCGTGGAATCCGCGCGGGCGTCCCTGGCCAAGGCCAGCCGGGTCTATAACGACGTGGACCGGACCCAGAAGGACGTCCTGGTGGGCGTGCTCTTCTATGTGGCGCTCTTCGTTCCCTTTGCCTATTGCATGGAGCGGCTGTTCTTTTCCTATGTGGATATCAAGAAGCGCATCTCCGCCTTCCTCGGCTTCCTGGTCCTGATCATAGGGGTGGTCTATTTCGTCCATCCCGCGTTCCAGCTCACGTATTCGCCCCTTGTGGTCATTTTGGCCTTCTTCATTCTCGCCCTGTCACTCCTGGTCTCCTTCATCATCTTCATGCGGTTCGAGCGCGAGATGGTGGAGCTGCAAAAGCGCTCGTCCCATGTCAAGCTTACGGGCATCAGCCCCATGGCCGCCTTTGGCGCGGCCTTCGTCCTGGGCGTGGGCAACCTCAAGCGCAGGCCGGTGCGGACCTTTCTCACCTTTGCCACCCTGGTCATCCTTACCTTCACCATCATGAACTTCACCACGGTCAAGTCCGTGCGCCAGAAGGGGTGGGCCAACTTCAGCGACACCGCCACGTATAACGGCCTGATGTTCAAGTATTTCAACTGGCAGGATGTGCCTCAGGAGGCCCTGTCCGTGGTCCGCAACGCCTATGCGGGCCACGGCGTGGTGGCCCCGCGCGCCTGGTACGACACCGGCTTCACCAGCGACAAGTCCCGCGCTCCGCAGATTCCCGTGTTCCTGGGCAAGCGCGAGACGCCGGGCCGCGGCATGGTGGGCCTTTCCCACCTCGAACCGCAGGTGAGCGGCCTGGACCGCATCCTGGTCAAGGGGCGCTGGTTCCGCGAGGGCGAGCGGTTCGCGGCCATGCTGCCCGAGCGCATGGCCGAGCAGCTCGGCGCGGACCCGGACGACCCGGCCCGCAACACCCTGACCATCTGGGGCATCGACATGACGCTCGTCGGCGTCTTCCGCGACGACGGGTTGCAGGACAACCCGGACCTGGACGGCGAACCCATGACGCCCATCGTCTTCCCCAACCAGGCTGCCAACCAGCTCTCCGAGGTGGAGGCCGAGGCCATCGAGAACGGCGAGGACGTCATCACCACCGAGAGCCGCTACCAGCACGTGCCGGGCTACGAGACCATCCTGGTTCCGGCCGAGATGCTCCTCTCCCTGGGCGGCGGGGCGGGCAGGCTCAAGGGCATCGCCGTCAAGCCCGGCCAGGGCGGCGACCGCACCGGCGACCTGGGCGACCGTTTCGGCATGCTCCTCTTCCAGGGCGGTCCGCAGGGAACCTCCCTCTACTATTCGGCCGATGCGGTCAGTTATTCCGGCATGGCCAACATATTGATTCCGCTCGGCATATCAATTCTCATTGTGCTCAACACCATGATCGGCTCGGTGTACGAACGCAAGCCGGAGATCGCGGTCTATACCTCGGTGGGGCTGGCTCCGCCCCACGTGGCCTTTTTGTTCATTGCCGAGGCCCTGGCCTTTGCCGTCATCTCCGTGGTGGTGGGGTATCTGCTGGCCCAGGGGGCGTCCGCCTTCCTGGCCGGGACGCCGCTCTGGGCGGGCATGACCGCCAACTATTCGTCCACCGCCGGTGTGGCGGCCATGGTGCTGGTCATCGGGGTGGTGCTGATTTCGGCTATTTATCCGGCCCGGGTGGCGGCGAACATCGCCATACCGGACGTCAACAAGTCGTGGACCATGCCCAAGGCGGAGGGCAACGAGCTGACCGTGGTGCTGCCCTTCCTGATCAAGCTCAGGGAAATGGCCAGCGCGGGGGGATTCCTCCATCAGTATTACATGGCCCATCACGACGTGTCCCATGGGGCGTTCTGCACCGACGACATGCAGTGCAACTTCCTGGACATCGAGCAACAGGAGTCCGAAACCGGGCTTCTCGCAGGCGTGTCCGACCAGATGACCATCCCCGATGACCTCTGCTTCTTCATGAGTTTGCGCGTCTGGCTCGCGCCCTTTGACTTCGGCGTGCGTCAGAAGGTCAAGCTCGTGTTCTGCCCGTCCGAGCTCTACAAGGGGTTCCGGCAGGTCAAGGTCGTCATCGAGCGCGAGGGAGGGGAACACAAGGCGTGGGAAAACCTGAACAAGACCTTCCTCAACGACCTGCGCAAGCAGCTCCTGACCTGGCGCTCCCTCGATAGCGAGGCCGTGGACAAGTATGCAGGTGATCTTCAGACGGTGAAGGATGGACAGATGATGGAACATGGATCCCTGAGCGCACCGAAGGAGGCCAAGGCATGAACGGGCGACTCAGAGTAAGGGCGCTTCTCGTGGGCCTCGTCTTCGGGCTGGGGTTGTGCGTCTTTACCCCCTACAACAGCACCATCTTGCACAATACCCATCTGGGCGGCGGCCACTTTCCCCTGGCGCCGTTCTTCATCGTGACCTGGATGTTCGTCCTCGACGCGCTGGCCTCGCGTCTGATCGGGCGGCCGCCGGTGTTCTCCGGCGTGGAGCTGCTGGTTATCTGGCTGATGATGGTCCTGTTCTCGGCCATCGGCTATACCGGGCTGACCGAGACATTCTTCGTCAACATCACCGCGCCCGAGCGGTTTGCCAGGGACGCCTACCGCTGGACCGAGGTGCTGGGTCCGCTGCTGCCCCAGGCGTGGTTTCCCCATTCGCCCGATGCGGTCAACACCTTCTATGACGGCATCAAGGGCGGCCGCGACATGGGCATGCCCGCCGTGCTGGCCGCCATTCCCTGGGACGTGTGGCTGCCCGTGCTGGCGGTCTGGTCGTTCTTCATCCTGGGCGCGTTCTTCGTCATGCTCTGCCTGATGGCGCTGTTCGGCCGCCAGTGGGTGGTCAACGAGCGGGTGCTCTTCCCCCTGGTTCAGGTCCCCGTGCTCATGGGCGAGGCCCTGGACCAGAAGCAGTTCCTCTCCTGGTGGAGCAACTCCTACCTGCTCATAGGGCTGACTTTTGCCGGGGCGCTGCACCTGCTCAACGGTCTGCATTTCTACTATCCGTCGGTTCCCGAGATGCCCACCCTGATCCTGGCGGGTACATATTTTCCGAAGTTCGGCCTGTTTTCCGGGTTCCACAAGCTCAAGCTCTACATTGTCCCGGCCTTCGTCGGTTTCGCCTTTCTGACCACCCGGCAGATATCCTTTTCCATGTGGGCCTTCTACATTCTCTCGGGGTTTTTCTTCGGGCTGCTTTACGTGCTGGGCTGGCAGCTGCCCGAGGCCGCGCTGGGAACCACCCTTGGCCCGGACCTGTCCCGGCCCGAGGGCGCGCAGATCATCGGCTCGTATCTCGTCTTCTTCGTTTTTCTCTTCTGGCTGGCCAGGCATCACCTCAGGGAGACCTTGTTCCGCATCATCCGTCCGGGCCGACACCGGACCGACGCGCCGGGCCATGGCCGGTTCGACACGGTCCCGGGTCAGTGGGAGCCGCCCGTCTGGCCGCTGTGGGGGTTGGTGATCGGCATGGTCGGGCTTTCCGGCTGGTGCTGGATGTTTGGCCTGCCCTTTGCGGCGGCCGTGCTGCTGCCCGTGATGTTCATGGTGGTGATGCTGGTGACCAGCCGCATCGTCTGCCAGGGCGGGCTGCCCTATTTCACCCTGACCGCCGCGCCCTCCGACACCCTCATGGGGGTGTTCGGCACGGGATTCTTCGGCGCGGCGGGCATGGCTGCCACCGCGGTGATGCAGAAGGTGCTCTTCCTCGACGTGCGCGAGGCCGTGGCCCCGACCATGTTCCACGGCGCCAAGATCAGCCAGGAGGCGCGCAACCGAAAGCTGGTGCTGGCCGCCATTGGCGGATCGCTGGTGCTGGCCCTGGCCGCCGCCTTCGTGACCATGCTCTACCTGGGGTACAAGTACGGCCTGCGCGAGCTGGGTCTGGACTGGGCCACCCAGACCGTGCTGGCCAACTACGAGAACGCCCAGCGGCTGGTGGACCAGCCCGTCGGGCCCAACCCGTGGACCATGGGCTATGCGGGCTTCGGCGCGTTGGTCATGGGCTTGCTGATCTTCTGCTACTATCGCTTCCCCTGGTGGCCGCTGCATCCGCTGGGCTATCTGGTGGCCTATTCGGCGGGCATGAAGATCCTCTGGTTTCCGTTTTTCATCGGCTGGCTGGCCAACCATCTGGTGTTGCACTACGGCGGGACGCGGCTGTTCAACCGGGTGCGGTTTCTTTTTGTCGGCCTGATACTGGGAGACTTCCTCATGGGCGGCGTGTATGCGGTCCTCGGAATGCTGACCGGCCAGAGCTACGCGGTGTTTCCGCTGTAGCCCCCGGCTCCCGTGCCGAATGATTTTTGTTGCTGCTGTGATTTGTGTGCGAACAACAGACCAACTTTTTTCATCCGCCGCCCCCGTCGTTTTCGACGCGCCGGGCAGGGCCGGAAGGGGGGACGCGGTCTGGAAAGGGAATGTATCCATCCCCGGCCGCCGGAGGCATCATAGATGTACGACGACAAGGAACTGAAAGAATATAGAGACCTGATGAAGCCCCCCGACAAGTTCGAGGAGGGATTCGACTGGAAGACGATCGTCGGGGCGATCTTCATCGGCTTCCTGATGATGCCGGGGTCTATGTATCTGCAACTGGTCATCGGCCAGGGCATCGGCCCGGCGGCGCGCTGGGTGACCATCATCCTGTTTGCCGAGATAGCCAAGCGGTCGTACACGCATCTCAAGCAGCAGGAAGTGTTCCTGCTCTACTACATGGCGGGAGCGGCCCTGGCCTCGCCCTTCCAGGGGCTCTTGTGGAGCCAGTATCTGGTGCAGTCCGACGCGGCCAGGATGCTCGGCCTGACCGAGTTCATCCCGCAGTGGGTGGCTCCGGCCCTGGGGTCCGGCTCCTATCTCGAACGCACGTTCATGCATCGGGACTGGCTTGTTCCCATCATGCTGCTCATCGGCTCGCAACTGGTGCAGCGCATCGACCATTTCGGGCTGGGTTATTCCCTGTACAGAATCACCTCGGACGTGGAAAAGCTGCCCTTTCCCATGGCCCCCGTGGGCGCGCTGGGCACAATGGCCCTGGCCGAATCCACCGAGGACCGCAAGACCGGCTGGAAATGGCGGGTGTTTTCCATCGGCGGGGTCATCGGCCTTGTCTTCGGGTTTTTCTACGTCCTGCTGCCAGCCCTCTCCGGGCTGCTCTTTACCGAGCCGATCCGGCTCATACCTATTCCCTGGATCGAGCTGACCCAGCACACCGAGGGGGTGCTCCCCGCAGTGGCCACCGGCCTGCAGTTCGACCTGGGGCTGGTCTTCATCGGCATGGTGCTGCCGTTTTGGGCGGTCATCGGCGGGCTGGTGGGGCTGATCGTCACCATCATCGGCAACCCGATCCTCTACGCCCACGGCATCCTGCACCGCTGGCATCCGGGTATGGCCACGGTGGAAACTGTGTTCGCCAACAACTTTGACTTCTACATGAGTTTCGGCATCGGCCTTGGGCTGGCCATCGGCGTGGTGGGCGTCTATTATGTGGTCAAGTCGTTTCGGAGCACGGGCGGTTCCGGGCCGGATATCTCCGCGCTGTTCAATCCGCCCGAGGGGCGCGGCGACATCAACTTCTGGGTTTCCATCGGCATCTACGTCTTCTCCACCCTGTGCTACATCGCCTTCTGCGTCTGGCTGGTTCCGTCGTTCCCCTGGATATTCTTCGTGCTCTACGGCTTCATCTACACGCCGGTGATTTCCTACATCACCGCACGCATGGAGGGCGTGGCCGGGCAGTTCGTGGCCCTGCCCATGGTGCGCGAGTTCTCGTTCATCGCCGGGGCCAAGTTCTTCGGCTATCAGGGGCTTGAGATCTGGTACGCCCCCATCCCCATACACAACTACGGCGAGGCCACGGTGCAGTTCCGGCAGATCGAGCTGACGGGTACGAGCCTGCGCGGCATCATCAAGGCGGAGATCGTGGTCTTCCCCATCGTCATGATCTCGTCGCTGCTCTTCTCACAATTTTTGTGGCAGCTGGCTCCCATTCCGTCACCGGAATACCCCTTTGCCCAGGAGCTGTGGCATCTGCAGGCCCTCAATACCCTGCTGATGCAGACCTCCACCCTGGAGGGCAACTCGCTCTTCTTCGAGGCGCTGTCCGGGCCGGTGGTCTTTTCCGGCCTGGGACTGGGGCTGATACTGTATTCGGTGCTCAACGTCCTGGGCCTGCCTGTGCTGCTGGTTTACGGCGTGGTGCGCGGGCTGGGCCAGTCCACCCCACACGGCATGCTTCTCGAAGTGGCGGGCGCGCTGCTGGGCCGGTTCTACTTTCTGAAGAAGTACGGCGCACAGTGGCGGCACTACGCGCCCGTGCTGCTGGCGGGGTTCTCATGCGGCATGGGGCTGACGGGTATGTTTGCCATGGGCTGCACGCTTATTCTCAAGTCCTTGGGCAGGCTGGCGTATTAGCCGGCCCGGCGTGTCGGTGACGGCGCAAGCCGATGAACTCGGGGCGATCCGAAGACAAAAGCGGCGACACCTTTAAGGTGTCCCCGCTTTTGTGTGGGAAATGGGCTGGATCAGGACGATGAATCGTCGGCGCAGCGGCCGCCGCTTTCCTGTTCCTTGGCCGTGTACCTGGCTTGATCTGCGCGGTGGGTCATGGTGTTGAGGTCGTCGCCCTCGATGTACTGGCTGATGCCGCAACTGAAGGATATGGGCTCGCCATTGGAACAGGACGGCATGGACGAGCGGATGCGCTCGGTGACGATATGCGCCTCGGAGAGCGCGCCTTCCATGAGAACCAGGAACTCGTCGCCGCCCCAGCGGGCCAGGAGGTCGGTCGGGCGCAGTGTGCGCGTGATGGTGTCGGCCACGGACTTGAGGATGGCGTCGCCCTCCAGGTGGCCCAGGGTGTCGTTGATGGCCTTGAAGCCGTCCAGGTCGATGATGATGACGGAAAAAGTCGAGCCGTACCGCTTGCTCTTGTATTCGGCCAGGTCGAACCGTTCCTGCAGGGCGCGCCGGTTGGCCGCCCCGGTGAGGGGGTCTGTCTTGGCCATGCGTTCCAGCCTGCTCTGGAAGTGGTTGACCGTGAGCACGCACAGGAAAATGATCAGTACCGAGGCCCCAAGTCCCACGGACAGGGTCCGGATCATGTTGTGCCGTGCCGTGACCAGCGCCTCGCCCTCGTCCTGCTCCACGATGAGATGCCACTCGAATTCCGGCAGGTAGCGGGCGGAGAGAAGAATATGGTCCGCTCCCCGGTCGTACTCGAAGTTGCGGGCGCGGTCCGAGGGTTGGAGAATTTCCTGGGCCACCGAATCTATGCCAGGGGTCTCGGAGATATA
>CAMYLL010000103.1 GCA_947259235.1 uncultured Pseudodesulfovibrio sp.
TCGCCCTGACCTTCCCCCTAATCACCACCGCCTCGGGCAAGAAGTTTGGCAAGAGCGAGAAGGGAGCCATCTATCTCAACCCGGATATCACGGCGCCCTACGCCTTCTATCAGTATTTCATCAATACCGACGACCGCGACGTGATCAAGTTCATCAAGCTCTTCACCTTCCTGAGCCAAGACGAGGTGGCGGCGTTGGAGAAGGAGCTGGAGGAGGCCCCCCATCTGCGCTCCGCCCAGAAGCGGCTGGCGGAGGAAGTCACGCGCATGGTTCACGGCCAGCCCGAACTGGACCGGGTCATGTCCGCGACAGAGGCGCTGTTCGGCGAGGGCACGCTCAAGGGTGTGGACCCCGCCACCCTGCGCGCCGCGCTCGAATCCGCGCCCCATTCCCACTATGCCTCGGCCGACCTGCCGGACCTGCCCCAGGTGCTGGTGGACCTCAAGCTCGCGGCCTCCAAGGGCCAGGCGCGCAAGGACATCAAGGGCGGCGGCGTCTACGTCAACGGCGAGCGCGTGGAAGACGGCCGGGACATCCTGGATGCGGATTTCATCGGCGGCGAGCTGGTCGTCATCCGCAAGGGCAAGAAGAACTACGGCCTGGTTACACGGGGCTAGCCCGAGACACCAGACAGCCACGAAAGCAAGCGGGCCTGCCGGAGAATCTCCGGCAGGCCCTTTTTGTTGTTTCAGGGACGCATCGGCTGGCGCTGCCGCCGCAGGCGGCGTCTATTTGCCAGTGAGTACCTTGCCCACCTTGGCCAGGGCGTCGCGCAGGGTGTCGTCGTCCACGGCGTAGGAGAAGCGGATGCACTTGTCGTCGCCAAAGGCGGAGCCGGGCACGAGGGCCACGCCCGCTTCTTCGAGGATTTTGGTGCACATGGCTGCGGAGTCCGGCGCGTCCGGGGTGTAGAACTGGTCGAGCACCGGGAAGAGGTAGAACGCGCCGTCGGGCTTGGGACAGGTGGCTCCCCATCCGGTGATGATCTCGTAGGCGATGTCGCGGCGGCGGACAAAGGCCTGCTTCATCTCGTCCACGATGTCCCAGGAGCCGGTGAGCCCGGCCAGGGCGGCCTTCTGGGTGATGGAGTTGATGTTCGACGTCGACTGGCCCTGGATCTTGGACATGGCCTTGACCAGATTCTCATGGGCCAGGGCGTAACCCACGCGCCAGCCGGTCATGCAGAAGGACTTGGACAGGGCGCCCACGATGGCGATGGTGTCCGGGTGGGCTTCCCATGTCTTGGCCAGGGAGGCGGGCTCGGCCGGGGCGTAGACCAGCCGGTCGTACACCTCGTCGGAAATGATGAAGACGCCGGTCTTGCGCGCCCAGGCGGCGATGTCGTCGAGCTGGCTCTGGGTGTAGCAGCAGCCGGTGGGGTTGGAGGGCGAGTTGAGGATGAGCACGCGGGTTTTGTCCGTGCGTGCGGCTTCAAGGGCGTCCACGGTGACGAGGTAGTCCTGTTCCGCCGTGGTGGGCACGAACACGGACACGCCGTCGGCCAGCTGGACCATGGCGGGGTAGCTGACCCAGTACGGCGCGGGAACGAGCACTTCCTCGCCCGGATTCACCAGGGCCATGAGCAGGTTGTAGAGCACCTGCTTGCCGCCGTTGCTGATGATGGTGTTGTCGCCCGTGGCCTTGGCTCCGTAGAACCGGCCGTAATAGGCGGCCACGGCAGCCCGCAACTCGGGGATGCCCGGCACGGGGGTGTAGCGGGTGAAGCCCTCGTCCAGGGCGGCCTTGGCCGCTTCGCAGACGTGGGGCGGGGTGCCGAAGTCGGGCTGTCCCACCGCGAGGCTGATGATTTCCCTGCCCTGGGCCTTCAGTTCCTGGGCCTTGGCGTTGACGGCCAGGGTGGCCGAAGGCTTGATCCTTTCCAGACGATCGGAAATACGCATGAAAACGCTCTCTTGATTGAATTGGGGTTCTATGGACCGCTCAGGCCCCAATAGAACAAAAAAAAAAGAAGGTAAATCCGCTTTTCCGCGCACGCGGAAAAAAGTTGTCCTCGGCGTTGCCCTGTCTATAGGTTAATAGCTCAGACATGAATCCGGCGGCTTTGGCAAGCGGCCCTGAACCGCACCGTGGAACCTCCACAAGGAGTGTAGGGATATTGCGGTGATCATGTCTGACACCGGCGGAGCCGGAGATGAAACGCCGGCAGTCCAGGTTCGAGCGCACCGCCCCGCAGCGCCACGAGACCTTTCTGCGTCACCTGCGCATCCCGGACGACGAGATAGCCTCGATCAGGGCCCGGGCGGCCGCGCCACACCAGGTATTTAATATGAACAAGAAATCAGGACGGGTTATGGATATATTTTACAAGATATACGGAGGGTTGGACAGGGAAAGTCCAGGCAGCCGGGCCATGGCTGCCCGTGCGCTGGGCATGTGCTTCGGCCTGCCGGACTGCCCGGCCATACTTGAACCGGGCTGCGGCACGGGCGGGGCGAGCCTGGACCTGGCCGAGCTCAGCGGCGGGAACCTCCTGTCCGTCGATGTGTCCCAGCCGTATCTTGACCGGCTGCGCGAGCGGGCCGAGGCCCGGGGGCTGGCAGAGCAGGTGACGCCCCTCAAGGGAGACATGACCGCCCTCGACTGCGCGCCCGAGAGTTTTGACATGATCTGGTACGAGGGCGCGGCCTGCATCATGGGCGTGGACAACGCCCTGGCCGGGTGGAAGCGGTTTCTGCGCCCCGGCGGGTTCCTGGTCTTCAGCGACGCGGTGTGGTTGAAGGACCCGGACAGCGGAGAAGTGCCAGAGGACATGCGCCGGTTCTGGGCCGGGGCATACCCCGCCATGCGCACGGCCGAGGACAACGTCCGGGCCGGAGAGGCGGCGGGCTATACTTCGCTCGGGCACTTCTCCATCGACGGCGCATGCTGGGACGCCTTCTACGCCGATGTGGAGCGTCACCTGCACGATGTGGAGAGAACCCTGGGCTCTGACCCGGACGGCCGGGCCATCATCGACGTCACCCGGCGCGAGATCGCCTTTTATCGCGAGAATCCCGAGGCGTATGGCTACGAGTTCCACGTGTTCAGGAAATAAACGGGAGCACGGTCCCGTGTTTTTTGCAATCCGGGTCGACTCCTTGTTTGTCGCGGCGGCGAAAATGCGATATGAAGTAATTCCGATCGGTTTGCCGAGAGTCAGAGGCCCTGTTGTCGAGCCACCCCGCGTAGAAAATCATCCGGGACGCCGCATGTCGAGCCAATGGTATTGCAGAATTTCCTTTTTCCTCCTGTTGGTGGTGATTTCCCTGTGTCCGCGTCTGGTCTGCGCCCAGGTCGCGGAATCGCGTCCGGTCTCCATCAGCCCGGAGGAACAGGCCTGGCTCGATGATCACCGCGACCTGCGCCTGGGCATGTGGCTGGGCGCGCCGCCGGTGCTCTTCCGTGGAGCGGACGGTTCCATCCAGGGCATGGTCCCCGCCTATCTCGACATCGTCACCCGCAAGCTGGGCCTCACCCCGCGGAGGGTCCGCGCTTCGAGCTTTTCCGCCCTGTGGGATCTGGCCAAGGCGGGCGAGGTGGACATGGTCGGCGCTGTCTCGGCCGAGCCGATGCGCGCCAGGGACATGCTCATCTCGGAGCCGTACCTGCTCCTGCCCATCGTGGTGGCCACCAGGGCGGACTTCCCCTTCATCTACGGCCTGGGCGATCTGGTGGGCCACGTGGTGGCCGTGACCGAGGGCCATGTCCCCCACTTGCGCATCCCCAAGGATTATCCGGCCATCGAACTTTTGGTGGTGGACAGTCCCGAGGCCGCCTTGCTTGCCGTAGAATCCGGCCGGGCCGACGCCTATGTGGCTGCCGAGGCCACGGTCTCCTACCTCTCCCGGGAGGGGGGGGTGTCCCGGGTGCGCATCGCGGCCATCACCGAGTACTCCTACCGGGTGGCCATCGCCGTACGCAAGGATTGGCCCGTGCTCCTGACCCTGGTCAACCGTGCCCTGTCCTCCATATCCGAAGAAGAGCGCAAGAACATCCAGGACTATTGGACCGTCCTGCACGACAGCCAGTGGGTGGGTCGGTTGCAGGTCTGGCGCATGGTGGGATTTGTGGCCCTTGGCGCGGCGTTCCTCGTGGGGCTGTTCATTTTCTGGAACCGCAGGCAGGCCATGGAGGTGGAACGGCGCAAGAAGGCTGAAGTGGAATATCGCCGGGCCCACGAAGCCACCCAGCGGATCATCGAATCCGCCGACGTGATCATCGTGGGGCTCGACTATGCCGGGCATGTGCGCATCTTCAACCGGGCGGGCGAGGCCATCACCGGCTACTCCCGCGAGGAACTGGTGGGCAGGAACTGGTTTGACGTGGTGGTCCCGAAGGAACGCTACCCCTTTGTCTGGGAGGAGTTCAGCCGACTGTTGCGCGAGGGGGCAGAGAGCACGGCCGACACCTTTGAAAGCCCTATCCTGACCAAGAGCGGGGAGACCCGGCAGATACTGTGGCGCAACTCTATGACCTCGGACAGCGAGGACGAGACGGCGACCATCTCCTTCGGCACGGACATCACCCACCGGCTGCGGGCCGAGGAGGAGCTGCGGCTGACCCAGTTCGCCGTGGACAACGCGGCCATGGCCGTGTTCCGCGTGCGCCCGTCCGGGCGGATAGTCTATGCCAATCTGACCGCCGCCAGGATGCTCGGCTACACCCGCAGCGAGCTGCGCCGCATGACCGTGGCCGACGTGACCCCGGCAGTCACCAGGGAAGACTGGCCCGCGGCCTGGGACCGGCTCAAGGACCGGCAGGTGGTCACCTTCGAGGGCGCGGTGCGCGGCAAGGACGAGACCTCCCTGGCCGTGGAGGTCACGGCTTACCACCTGCTTTTCAAGGGGACCGAGCTGGCCATCGCCTTTCTCTTCGACATCTCCGAGCGCAAGCGGGTGGAAACCCTGCGCGAGGACGTGGAGCGGCTGGTGCGCCACGATCTGCGCTCGCCGACCCTGGCCGTGCAGACCCTGTTTACCCTCTTCGACCGGGCGGACAACCTGACGGGCGAGCAGCGCGAGCTGCTGGAAAGCGTCAAGCAGGCCAGCCGGAGGATGCTCAACATCATCGACATGTCGCGCGCCCTCTACAAGATGGAGGCCGGGAACTATTCGGTCACGCCCAAGCCGGTGGACCTGCTGGCCGTGGCGGACTCCGTTGCCGAGGACCTCAGCCCGCTGTTGCGCGCCTCCAAGGTCGCCCTTTCGGTCACCCTTCTTGGAGAACCTGCCGGGCCTCGCGCCGCCTTCATGGTCCGTTCAGAGGAGTTGCTGTGCTACGCCCTGCTCTCGAACCTGATCAAGAACGCGGTGGAGGCGTCTCCCGAGGGCGGGGAGGTGGGCCTGGACATCCGCACCGAGGGCGACCACGTGATCACCGTGCACAACGCCGGGGTTATCCCGGAGTCCATTCGCAGCTCCTTCTTCGATAAATACGTCACCTCGGGCAAGCGCCAGGGCACGGGGCTGGGCACGTACACCGCCCGGCTTATCGTCACCACCCTGGGCGGAACCATCGACTTCACCTCCTCGGAGGGAGAGGGCACGTCCATCGTTGTCAAGCTTCCCCAATTTTACGATAATAATTCCTAGATGATACATGGGGTAATGCGGTTGACGCGGCCCGTCGTCCCGGATATTTGCTGATCCGGGTGAATTTGGGCGGGCCTTTTTGAGCCGCCTTCTGTAGTCTAGACAATCTCTAATCGGGCCGCCTTTTTTCAAGGCTTATCATAAAAAATTTCAACATTTCAAAGCCCTAGCTGAGGTCCGTCCATGTCCAAAATGAAGATGCCAACCAGCCTGTCCGACCCGATCGTCAACGAAAACGCCAAGATAGTCCTTGCCCGGAGATATCAGAAAAAGGATGCCGAAGGCGTCATCTATGAGTCGGTCAAGGACCTGTTCTGGCGGGTGGCGTCTTCCATCGCGGCAGAGGAGGCCAAGTACGAGGATTCCACCTGCAAGCCCGCGACCCTGGCCAGGGAATTCTACGATCTCATGATCTCCTACTCCTTCCTGCCCAACTCGCCCACGCTGATGAACGCGGGCACGGGCCTGGGCCAGCTGGCGGCCTGCTTCGTGCTGCCCGTGGAGGATACCATCGAGGGCATCTTCGACGCGGTCAAGCATGCGGCCATGATCCACAAATCCGGCGGCGGGACCGGGTTCTCCTTTTCCCGTCTGCGCGCCAAGGACTCTGTGGTCGGCTCCACCGGCGGCGTGGCCTCCGGCCCGCTCTCCTTCCTGCGCATCTTCAACTGCGCCACCGAGCAGATTAAGCAGGGCGGAACCCGGCGCGGCGCGAACATGGGCATCCTGCGCGTGGACCATCCCGACATCATGGAGTTCATCAAGGCCAAGGAGCGTGACGGCGAGCTGAACAACTTCAACCTCTCCATAGGCCTGACCGAGAAGTTCATGCGCGCCGTGGAAAAGAAGAAGGACTTCGACCTCATCGCCCCCAACTCCGGCGCCGTGGTCGGCTCACTCAATGCCCGCGAGGTCTTCAACCTCCTGGTGCAGAAGGCATGGGAGTCCGGCGATCCTGGCATCGTCTTCCTCGACCGCATCAACCGCGACAATCCCACCCCCTCCCAGGGCGAGATAGAGTCCACCAACCCCTGCGGCGAGCAGCCCCTGCTCCCCTACGAGGCGTGCAACCTCGGCTCCATCAACCTGGGCAAGTGCTTTGCCAAGGGGCACAACGGCAAGGACTCCGAGATCAACTGGGACGAGCTGCGCCGCATCATCCATCTTTCCGTCAGGTTCCTCGACAACGTCATCGACGCCTCGGTCTACCCCCTGGACCAGATCACCGAGACCGTGGGCAGGAACCGCAAGATCGGCCTGGGCGTCATGGGCTGGGCCGACCTCCTCTACCAGCTTGGCGTCCCCTATAACTCCCAGACCGCCGTCGACCTGGCCGAGCGGGTCATGAAGTTCATGCGTGACGAGGCCCGCAGCGCGTCCAAGCAGCTGGCTGCGGAGCGCGGCCCGTTCCCGGCCTATGCCGAGTCCGTGTTCGGCAAGGCCAACCTCGGCCCCTACCGCCACGCCACCACCACGACCATCGCACCCACCGGAACCCTGTCCATCATCGGCGGCTGTTCCTCGGGCGTGGAGCCGCTCTTTGCCCTCAGCTTCGTGCGCAACGTCATGGACAACGACAAGCTGGTGGAGACCAACCCGTTTTTCGACGCTGCGGTCAGGGAGGCGGACGCCTATTCCGCCAAGCTCATGGAGGAGATCGCCAAGGTCGGTTCCATCAGGAAGATGGAGCACCTGCCCGAGGACCTGCGCCGTGTCTTCGTCACCTCCATGGACGTGGAGCCCATCTGGCACCTCAAGATGCAGGCCGCCTTCCAGAAATACACGGACAACGCGGTCTCCAAGACCGTGAACCTGCCCGGCTCCGCCACCAAGGAAGAGATCTGGGACATTTACTGGAAGGCCTACGAATACGGCTGCAAGGGCGTCACCGTGTACCGCGACGGCTCCAAGACCTCCCAGGTCCTGTGTACCGGCGACGGCGACAAGAAAAAGGACGAGGCCAACGCCAAGCGGTCCGTGGTCAAAGACCGCCCCGACGTCATTTACGGTTTCACCCAGAAGATCCCCACCGGCCTGGGTATGCTTTTCCTCACGGTCAATGAGATGGACGGCAAACCCTTCGAGGTGTTCGCCACCATCGGCAAGTCCGGCGGCTCCATCACGGCCAAGGCCGAGGCCATCGGCCGGCTCGTGTCCCTGGCCCTGCGCTCCGGCGTCGAGGTCCGCGAGATCGTCCAGCAGCTCAAGGGCATCGGCGGCGAGAATCCCAAGTTCATGAAGAAGCATCTGGTCAAATCAATTCCCGATGCCATCGCCCACGTTTTCGAGTCCCGCTACCTCCAGGGTGACCGCATCAACGTGGGTGA